>JAITTF010000241.1 GCA_031287215.1 Bacteroidales bacterium | reverse complement strand
ACTGCCCTACGGCTTCTTTCAGTTCATTAAGGTTGTTGATGCGGGCTTTAGCTTTAGTAGTACGTGCTTGAGGAGAAGTGTGTGCCCATTCTAACTCTTTGTTATATAATTGTTTGATTTTATCATATTCAGCAGTTGTATTAGAAAGTCTTTCGGATTTTTTTTCTAAATAATAATCATATCTACCTTTATAAAAATAGAGTTGTTGATTTTCTAACTCGATGATACTGTTGCATACTTTATCTAAGAACCAGCGGTCATGTGTAACCATCAACAGCGTAGTGTTGGAGGTAGATAAATAGTCTTCCAACCATTCAATCATGTCAATATCAAGGTGATTGGTAGGTTCATCGAGAATGAGCAGGTCGGTATCTTCGATGAGAGTTTTGGCGAGAGCTGTTTTTTTGCGCTGTCCGCCAGACAATTCTCTAATATTCTTGAAGATGTTATCAATGCCAAAACGAGAAAGAATCTCTTTAGCTTTACTTTCAAAATCCCAAGCGTTAAGCCTATCCATAGCATCAATTACCTCATTCATCCGTTGCTGGTGGGCAGCATTGTTGGCTTTTTGAAGTGCATTTAAGCAGATTTCATATTCTTTAATAGCCTGAATGACAGGCAACCGGCTTTCAAAGATGGTGTCTATAACAGAATCAAAATGTCCAAAATTATCGGTTTGAGGAAGATAGGATATCGTAATGTCTTTTCGGGAGGTAACGCTGCCACAGTCTGCGAACTCAACTCCTGCAATAATATTCAACAAAGTGCTTTTTCCGGTGCCATTTCGTGCAATTAAAGCACTTTTTTGTCCTTTTTCAATTCCAAAAGTAATCTCATTAAAAAGCAGCTTTTCACCATAAGACTTAGTGAGTTTCTCAACAGATAGGTAGTTCATTATTGTATTGATTGAGTTAAAACTGTTCTAATATCTCTATTCTTTTTTGTATTGGAGGATGCGTGGCAAAAAGAGATGAAAAAATATTTGTTTTCTTCGCAAGTGGGTGTTCTATAAATAGTTGTGCGACATCATTTTGTTTTACCGCTTCAATTTCGGGATCTACAGCAATTTTTTTCAGCGCAGAAGCCAAAGCCAGCGGATTTTTTGTCATTTCTGCCGAACCGGCATCAGCCATATATTCTCTTTGACGAGAGATAACAAATTTCATCAATGATGTTATTAATAGACCTATAGCAGCAATTAGAACAATAACTAAAAGAATCACAATTATTCCCCCTTTTTTATCATTTTTACTTCTACTAAAAGAGGAGTATCTTAATAAGTTAACTGCCATTTGAGAGATCAACGAAAAAATACCCACAAATACAATAGAAACGATGAGTAAGCGTACATCATGGTTGCGTATGTGTGTCAATTCATGGGCAATAACACCCTCTAATTCAGCATCATTTAATTTGTCAATAATTCCAGTGGTTAGTGTTACCGTATATGATTTAGTATTAATACCACTTGCAAAAGCATTAAGCGAAGAGTCGCGAATAACGTTTATTTTAGGCATTTGCATCCCTTTAGACATGCAAAGATTCTCTACTAAATTGTAAACTCTCATATTTTCTTTTCTTTCCAAAGGGGCTGCTCCTGTTGCTTTTGCGATTAGAAATGTATTTGCAAAATAGGCTGTCAAAAACCATAATGCAATGATTCCCAAAGTCCAAGGAATAGCTTGTTCAAAACTCTTCCATACCCACTCCCACAAAACAGCTTGTTCAACAGCATATTCTGAGGAGATAGTAACCAGATATCCAACAGCCAAAATAGCCAAAAATACCATTACAAGAGTAATGATCGGAAATAAAACTAATAACGTGATCGTTTTGGTATTATTTTTCACTTGTTGAGAGTGAATGCCAATATAATTCATACTTCAATGGTTTACAAATGAATTAAAATTCAATTTTAGGAACTTCTTCTAAATCTTTTCTTTGCTCTTTCAAGTCAAACATAGGTTCTTTATGAAAATTAAATAATGAAGCAATGAGATTAGACGGGAAAATCTCAACTTTATTATTTAATTCTTTTGTTGCAGAATTAAAGAAACGGCGTACTGCGGATAATTTGTTTTCTACATCGGAAATTTCGCCTTGAAGTTGTAAGAAATTTTGATTTGCTTTTAAGTCAGGATATGCTTCTAGTGTAACACGCATACCTGCTAAGGCTCCATCTAATTGGTTTTCAGCTTTAATTTTATCGTTAATAGTGTTTGCTGCAACGGCTTGATTACGGGCACTAATAACTCGGTCTAAAGTCTCTTTTTCATGAACAGCATATCCTTTTACCGTAGAGACTAACTGAGGAATAAGGTCATGACGCTGCTTGAGTTGAACATCAATATCAGCAAAGGCATTTTCTCGATTATTACGCAATTTAACTAGATTGTTATACATGGAGATGATCCAAACAATAAGAAGAAAAGCAATGGCTAACACAATGATTAATGAAGTAGTCATAATATAAATTTTAATGGTTATTTTTAGTTTAAGTTAAAAATGCAAAGGTAACAAAAAATGAAATAAAATTCGTTTTTTTTCTCACTTTTTTTGTTTGATTTTTTTATACCTTTGCATGTTGAAAAAATAATATTTAAAATATTTATTATGAGAGAAATAGCTCGTTATACAATTACTTCTGCACTTCCTTATGCTAATGGGCCTGTCCATATTGGTCATTTAGCAGGTGTTTATATCCCTGCAGACATTTACGCAAGATACCTGCGCCAAAATGGGGAAGAGGTGCTTTTTATTGGGGGAAGCGATGAGCATGGAGTGCCCATTACTATTAAAGCTCGAAACGAAAATACTATCCCTCAAGCCATTGTGGATAGATACCACGAAATGATCAAAAAATCGTTTGAAGAGTTAGGAATCTCTTTCGACATCTATTCACGTACTTCTAATCCTACCCATCATAAAACTGCAGCGGATTTTTTTACTAAATTATACGATGAAGGAAAATTAATAGAAAAGACCTCTGCACAGTATTATGATGTAGAAGCAAACCAATTTCTTGCCGATCGCTACATTACGGGAATGTGCCCATTTTGTAATAATGAAAAGGCGTATGGCGACCAATGTGAAGCTTGTGGTACGAGCCTTAGTGCTACCGACCTCATCAATCCGGTCTCTGCATTGAGTGGCAATATGCCGGTGATGAAAGAGACTAAGCATTGGTATTTGCCTTTAGATCAATATGAAAACTGGTTAAGAGAATGGATATTACAAGGTCATAAAGAGTGGAAACCAAACGTCTATGGGCAATGTAAATCGTGGATCGAACAGGGCTTACAACCGCGAGCGGTTACACGTGATTTAGATTGGGGTGTAAAAGTGCCTTTGGAAGAAGCAGAAGGAAAAGTGCTTTATGTATGGTTTGATGCCCCAATTGGCTATATTTCTGCAACCAAAGAGTGGGCAGAAGCTCACCATGATGATTGGGAAAAATGGTGGAAAGATCCCAATTCTGAATTAGTTCATTTTATTGGTAAAGATAATATTGTGTTTCATTGTATTATTTTTCCAACGATGCTTAAAGCGGAAGGCTCTTATATTTTGCCTTCAAATGTGCCGGCAAATGAATTTTTAAATTTAGAAAATGATAAAATCTCTACTTCCCGAAATTGGGCAGTTTGGCTTCACGAATATCTTGTTGATTTTGAAGATAAACAAGATGTGCTTAGATATACGCTGACCTCTATAGCCCCAGAGACTAAGGATGCTGATTTTACATGGGCAGATTTCCAATCTAAAAACAACAATGAACTTTTAGCTATATTTGGAAATTTTGTAAATCGTACTATCGTACTGACACATAAATATTTTTGTGGTATTATCCCCACACCCAATGCGTTTACGGAAGAGGAAAAAGCAATGTTATCAGAGATCGCTACATTTCCCGAAAAAATGGGCACTCTGATCGAGAATTATCATTTTAGAGAAGCTCAAAGCGAATTGATGAACCTCGCTCGTATCGGCAATAAGTATTTGACCGATACAGAACCTTGGAAGAAATTTGAAGAAGATCCTGAAGCCGTGAAGACGATTCTCTATCTTTCTTTACAAATATGTGCTTCATTATCGGTATTATGTAAGCCGTTCTTACCTTTTACTTCTGATAAATTACAAAAAATGCTCCATCTCAACCAATCGCAATGGAAAAATGGTGGAACGATGTCGCTCTTAAAAACCGGCAATCGTATCGAAGCTCCTGAGTATCTTTTTGAAAAAATTGATGATGACACCATTAAAACGCAAGTAGATAAATTACAGGCTTCTAAAAATGCCAACTTGCTGGCTACTGCAACTGTAGAACCTGCCAAAGAGGACGTTGCTTACGATGATTTCAAAAAAATGGACATCCGTATCTGTAAGGTTTTGGAAGCAGAAAAGATCGCTAAAACTAAAAAATTACTCAAACTGAAGGTAGATACCGGAATCGATAAACGAGAAATAGTCTCAGGAATAGCAGAATATTATGAACCTGAAAATCTGATTGGTAAAGAGGTGCTGATGCTCATCAACTTAGAAGCTAAAGAGATTAAAGGTACAGTTTCTCACGGTATGATATTGATGGCTGCCAATAGCAACGGCGAACTCTCTATCATTCAACCTGCAAAAGAGGTTAAACCAGGTAGTGTAGTCAATTGATGATTACTTTCCTTTCAGACCTCGCAGAAAAGATCCTGCAAAACGATCAAATTGCCCTTCAAGATACTGCTGTTATATTGCCCAATAGAAGAGCTTCACGTGCCTTAGTGAAAGAATTGGCTACTCGCATTGGAAAGTCCTTTTTTGCCCCTGAAATTATTGATATAAATGATTTTGTTGAACTGCTTTCTCCTAAGAAAAAATTGGACAATATAGCACTTCTTTTTCGCCTTTTTCAATCGTATCAGCAGATAGGGAAAATGCAAAATAGTGCGCTTTTCTCTTTCTTTTCGTGGGGAAATACATTTCTACAGGATATTAATGATATTGATATGCAGATGGTAGATGCTTCTTTAGTGTTTCAAAATTTGAAAGAGGTGAAGGAGCTGGAAACTATCTTTGGAAAAGAAGAACTGACCGACAATCAGAAAAACTATCTCGTTTTTTTTCAACAACTGAGAGTGCTGTACGACCATTTTAATCAAGAGTTGCTAAAAGACAATGTCGCTTATGAAGGCGCTATTTACAAAGATGTTGCGCTCAATATTGCTACTTATGCTCCTCAATTAAAGTATAAAAGATATATTTTTGCGGGATTAAGTGCCCTTTCACCGGCGGAAATTAGAGTCGTTAATTATTTTATTGACCACCAACCTACAGAACTCTATTTTGATTTGGATCATTTTTTTGAAGAATCACAACAGTCTATTATACAGATGCTTAAAGAAAATTTGCATCTACAAGAACTGCATACTGTCTATAATCATTATGCTACGGTTCCTAAAATGATTACGGAAGTAGGGGTTAATAAGAAAGTTACTCAGATTCTGTATGCCATAGATAGGTTGAATGAAATAGAGAAAGAACAGGGAAATTTGAATCAGACGGCATTAGTGTTGGCTGATGAGTCGTTGCTATTGCCGTTTGTGCATGCTTATGACTGTTCAAAAGCCAATCTTACCATGGGTTATCCATTTAGAGAAACTACCGTTGCCAATCTGTTGAAAACTCTTTTTCTGTTGGGAAAAAATAGTCTGCGTTTTAAAGAGATAGAACAAATTAGTGAATGGCAGTTCTACTATAAAGATCTGATGGCATTGTTTGAAAATCCGATCATTGTAAAATGCTTTTCTTCTCATAATGAGCATTTTAAGTTCATTAAGAATTTTATCAATCGTGGAAAGACCTTTTATAAATTTTCCGAAATACCCCAAATTCCTGATTTTCTACTTCCAGATTTGCGTTGTACGGGAGCTTATTTTCTCAATCAAATTTATGAGTACTGTCTGTTATTGCAACCCTTATTTGACAACAATTCGTTCGATTTTAAGTGTTTTACTCTGATAAATCAAATTTTGAGTGATACCGTAGCCGTTTTAGGTCAATTTTCTATGGATAAAGCTATTGATTTTCAAACACTTGAATTGTTATTGAGTGAACAGATCAATAAACTTTCCATCCCTTTGAGGGGCGACCCTGATGAGGGTTTGCAAGTGATGGGAGTCTTGGAAACCAGAGCGTTTGACTTTAAGAATATCATTATTTTATCTGTTAATGAGGATATTCTTCCTGCCGGAAAAAAACAGACTTCCTTAATTCTTTATGATCTGAAACAGCATTTTCAACTTCCTACATTCAAACAAAAGGATGCGGTTTTTGCCTATCATTTCTTTAGATTGTTGGCTCGTGCCGAAAAGGTGTGGTTAGTGTATAATACTGATTCTTCTAAATCTTTAGCCGAAAAAAGTAGATTTATCAATCAATTGGAGTTCGAAATCAAAGCTCAACATTTAGAAAATATTATAGATTTTAGAACTGAAGTCGTGAAAATTAAACCGGATGTAAGCGGCAATAATGATGCCGTTATCATCCATAAAAATGAAAAAATAGTGGAACAATTACGCTCGTTTGTCTATGCGCCTACGTCACTATCCATTTATCTCAAATGTCAGGTTCAGTTTTATTTAAAATATATTCAAAAAATTCTCCCTCCCAAAACTATTTTTGAAAATATTGAACAGAAAGTTACCGGTTCTGTACTGCACGAGATTTTGGAAGAGATTTTTCTTCAAATTATCAAAGCACCTGCTCAGGGTCAACAAATTATTGAGCAAAGTTTAAAAAATATTCACAAGACCGTTCAATCTCATTTTGCTCAAAAAGAGGAGACTGCAGGTATGGATCAAACTAAGGGAAAACTCTTTTTAACCATCGAAATTACGAAACAAAATCTGACAAAATACCTGCAATTTATGCTCAAAGAGAGCAAAAAAGCGACTCTGGAGGTATTCGCCGTTGAGAAAAAATTTGAGACTTCTATACTTGTGAATAATTATTCTATAAAACTATCCGGTATTGCA
>JAITTF010000179.1 GCA_031287215.1 Bacteroidales bacterium | reverse complement strand
GTCCGTGATCCCAATCAGGTCCAACTACCTTTTGAATAGGTTTAAAAACTTGATTGTTGTTTTGTGCGAAGTCATTTTCATCGTCTCCGCATGAGATAAACAATCCGAAACTCATTAGTGTCAATGCACCCAAAAACATAAATGTTTTTTCATAACTTTAATGTCGCTTGCCCCTCCTTGAAAGGACTATTTTAATGTTGATGTTTAATTATTTATCTCACGCAACAATTTTATTTACCGCGGTAGTAACAAAATTATTACCGCAAGACTTTCATTTTTGTTGTGCAAAGTTATTATCTTTTGCAAATATCTACCAAGATATTTTTGGAAATAAAATATCCAAAACAAAGAAAAAGAATTTCCAATATCTTATTTCTCAATATTTATTTTGGCAATCTCAGCATTTATTATGCTAATTTTCAAATGTATATGTTTATTTTCCGGTTCTCTTGCTTCAATGTAGTATTCGGAAAGGAAATCGTAATTCAATGCGTATGCAATATCAATAAGTTGTTCCGTATTCAATGATTTTCGTTTGAAAATATCTTCAATTATCTTTTCACAACGATGAATTTTTACAGCAAATTCCTTTTTTGTTATCTCGCCATTGAGTAGTTTTTCATTGAAAACCTGCTCGATAACTTTGCCAATGTGTATGTCTTTTTGGTATCGCATAAACGTAAGTTTTATTACTTTAACGCTTATTAAATTTTATTTCCAACTATATTGAAATCTAAAATCGTTTTAAATTGAACCGCTGCAGTCCAATATTTTTTTTCAAAATTTGTATGTATTAATTATTATATTAAAATAGATTTAGTACTTTTGTCATTCAAATTAACATAGTGAAAGAATATGAAAAAAGTATTTAACTTCTTATTGTTGATGTTGATTGCCGCAAGTCTCGCCGCTCAAAACAAAACTGACGAAAAAGGACGCAAACAGGGCTTTTGGACAAAAACAGACAGAAAAGGCGTGAAAATTTACGAAGGAACGTTTGTTGATAACTGCGAAATAGGCATATTCAAATATTATTACCGCAGTGGAAAACTCAGAGCCACAACTGAATTCTCCGAAAACGGACACAAGGGACGAACAATAGTTTTCTATCCCAACCAGAGCAAAATGGCGGAAGGCTTTTACGTTGATAAGAAAAAGGACAGCCTTTGGACGATTTATGCAAAAGACGGACGAAAACTGAATGAAAATTTCTTCAAAAAGGGTTCAAAGGAAGGTATTTGGAAGGTTTTCAACAAGGAAGGCAAGATTATAGAAGAAATTCGTTACGTTAATGACAAAAAAAATGGCTTATGCTTGCATGGAATGGAAGATGGCGGTTATTTTTATTGCAATTACAAGGACGACTTGCGGGAAGGTGAATACAGAGAGTATTTTCAGGGAGGAGTGCT
This sequence comes from Bacteroidales bacterium, assembly GCA_031287215.1. Lineage (GTDB taxonomy): Bacteria > Bacteroidota > Bacteroidia > Bacteroidales > WCHB1-69 > JAGVVH01. The sequence continues at coordinate 4,088 of JAITTF010000179.1, read as the reverse complement.
GCATAAAACAGGTCAAAACAAGACAGATAAAAAGGATGGGCAATGGCTTATTTATGACGAGAGTGGTATGACCGTTGTAGCCAAGCAGACTTATACCAATGATGTTATGGGCAGTTTTGATGTCTCTTTACTCAATGCAGATGGAGAACGTTTTGTTGGCATTGAGCAAATAAATTATTTCTATCCAAAGGGAAAACAAACGATAGTTGTTTTAATTGATGGCGAGGCTGTTAGCGTTCTGCGTGATTACAATTACCTGCTTCATTTAAGCGGAGGTTTGTATTTCCTGCGTCTTAATGAGAAAATGAATCTTTATGCTTCGTCTGCGGCACTTAAAGGCATAGACCCAGCCCCAGATGGAAATTATTATATCCGCCTTTCCCCCGAGCTGCCGTTTAAGGTCGTAACTGACGAAAACAGCAAAAAGGCTATGGAATTTATTTTTCTTCCTCAAGATTTCTAAACATTACATTAAATTAAATTATTATAAATTGTCGGAAAGGAGAATTCCAAAAATTAAGATGTTTTCAATTGTGAAAAATAGAGAAAATGATAAATTATATGTTTGAAAAATTATAAACAGACTTCTTAAATTGTCTTGAATCTAAAAAAATAAGAATATGAATATATTATATTGGATACTTGGCGGTTTGACAATGTTTTGGATTGTCAGCAACATTTACCGCAGAATTAAAGGGAAAAATAAGATTATCAATGTTATTCAAGACAAATGTACCGGTTGTAAGCGTTGCGAAAAACATTGCCGCCACAACGTTTTTGATTTTAAGATTGAAGGCGAAAAAGTCATTGCCTTCGTGCAAAATCCCTCTAATTGTACTGCCTGCGGCGATTGTTTGATGGCGTGTAAATTCAATGCCCTTGAATTGGTTGATAAATAAATTGAACAATAGAGGACTTGAAACAGGTTCTCAAATGGTATTGGGTAAATTTGCGGGAGTTATGGAATAACTATAAATTAGAATATAAAAATTACTACTTTTGCACTTTGATTGAGATACAATTATATGAAAAATTTGGATAACGATATTCATAATTGGAAAGAAACAGATATTAATACTGATAGTTTGTGGTTGATTTCCGAGCGCGATAAAAGCGGCAAACATGCAAATAACTATCACGGCAATTTTGTTCCACAAATTCCCAATCAGTTAATACGGCGTTATACGAAAGAAGGTGAAACTGTGCTTGATTTATTTATGGGAAGCGGCACAACGCTTTTTGAATGCGAAACTCTAAACAGAAATTTTATTGGTTTTGACATCAATCAAGAAATAATTGATTTTGTAAAGTCAAAAATGGTTGATACACGGAATATTCAATTTGAAATAAATAATTGCGATGTTACCAATAAAAAAAATTTTGATGTAACAATGAATGAGCGACAAGTTGATTTTATGATTGCACATCCTCCTTATATGGACATTGTAAAATTCACAAAAAAAGAAAAAGATTTGTCGCAAATTTCAGATTTGAATTTATTTATAGAGAAGTTTGTTTTGGCGATGAAAAATGCTCTGAATTATCTGCAAAAGAATAAATATTTTACTATTGTAATTGGTGATGTTTACAAAAAAAGCGAAGTAGTTCCGCTCGGATTTTATTTGATGTATGCTGTGAAAAAGAATTTTAATGCAAAATTAAAAGGAATTATTGTTAAAAATATTGAAGGCAATAGAGGCAAACTCGGCACGCAAAACATTTGGAAATACAGGGCACTGAAAAGCGATTATTTTATATTTAAGCACGAATATATTTTAGTTTTCAAAAAGGAATTTTAATATGACAAAGACGGAATTATTTTTAGAACTTGCAAAGCCTGATGCAAACAGCAAAAGCCGTTGGGTTTCAATAGGCGAATTTGTTGGAAAATACAAGGATTTGCAACTCGGCAACGGCGGAAGTTGGTGTAGAGCAAATTCTTCATTAGCAAAAAAATATATTGTAGAATTTGATAAAAGTAAAACGGCAGGGAATTCCATAGATGCAATTAGATTAAATGGATTTAACAATATACAATCTTTTAATCAAAATATTAGACAAGATATAAAAGATTTTTACAAAACTAAAAATTGTGTAATGTTGGGCATTAACGGCAATTCCGAAAACACAAAGATAGAAATTGACCATAAAGATGGACGAAAAGATGATTGGCGTGTTTCAAATAAAAGTACACAAGAATTAAGTGATTTTCACCCGCTTTGTAAAGCCGCCAATGATGCGAAACGTCAAATCTGCAAGCGTTGCAAAAAAGAAAACAAACGTTGGAATGCAAAAAATATCAAAGGTAACCCATATCCGTTTTATGAAGGCGACGAAGAATGGACACCTGAATTAGGTTGTAAAGGTTGTTATCAATACGATCCGGTAGAATACCGCAAAACAAGTGTCAAAAAAATAAGTCAAGAAGTTTGCGACAATATTATGAAAAAATTATATCCCGAAGATAATTAATTATGAACTATATCGGCTCAAAATATAAACTTTCAGGTTTCCTTTCTGAAACAATAAAATCAGTTGTTGGAGATGATTTGTCAGACAAAACATTTTGCGATATTTTTGCCGGAACAGGTATTATCGGGCGAACTTTCAAAACTGAAGTAAATAAAGTAATTGCTAACGATAGCGAATTTTATAGTTTCGTGCTGAATAAAAATTACATTGAAAATCATACAAATTTTGAATATGAAAATTTGCTTTCAGAACTCAATAATTTAGATGGAATAAACGGCTTTGTTTTTGAAGAATATTCGGAAAATGGTAAAAGTAACAGATTGTATTTTTCGAGCAAAAATGGTGCAAAAATAGATACTATGCGCCAAAAAATAGAAACTTGGAAAAAAGAAAATCTAATCACCGATAATCAATATTATTTTCTTCTTTGCAGTTTGTTAGAAAGTGCGGATAAAGTGGCAAATACCGCTTCGGTTTATGGTGCTTTCTTGAAAAAAATAAAAAAATCTGCTCAAAAAAAATTAATAATAGAACCTGCATTGTTTTCACTAAATAAAAACGAACATAAAGTTTATAACGAAGATGCCAATAGTTTGATACAAAAAATTGAAGGGGATATTTTGTATTTAGACCCGCCTTACAACGCTCGACAATACGGAGCAAATTATCATTTACTAAATACGATAGCGGAATATAAGCCGTTTGTTCCCAAAGGAAAAACAGGATTGCGAAGTTATCAGAAATCAAAATATTGTTCTCAAAATTCAGTGCAAACAGAATTTGAGAATTTAATAAGAAATGCCAAGTTTCAATACATTTTTTTGAGTTATAATAATGAAGGTTTGATGTCGGTAGAAAATGTTAATAAGATAATGCAGCAATATGGGAAATATAACTTGGCTAAAACAAATTATCAACGTTTCAAGGCAGATAAAACCGAAAAACGCAATCATAAGGCGGATGGCACAACGGAGTATTTACATATTTTGGAAAAATAATCATTGCAATAGCAAAACAAACGTTCCAAACCCTCCTGATAAATTGCAAGGACAAAAACATTAGGAAATCTTTCTGCGAAATTTTTGAATGCCAATGCCTTATTATTTTGCGTGAAAAGCATTATAAAATTGCTCATTTCATGATAAGTTTCCTAAATCATCCACTTATCTCTTAAATGAGATGCCGGAATAGCTTGTCGTTTTGTTTGTTCTGTCCATTTAGAGAGCGTCATAATGCATTTTGCACTTTACAGATTTGTTATTTTGAAGTTTTTATTTTGAAAATTTTGATGCAGTCTTTCGTTTGAACGCTCAATAGGAACAAACCTGCATTTGGAATTTTGATTTTGTTAGTATTGGCGAGCCTTTTTATTGTTCTGCCGTCAAGATTGGTCAAAGTAATCATCTCAATCTTTGAATCGGAATAAACAATGACTTCATCACCAATATGTTTAATGTTAATACTTGATGTTTTGACATCTGACAGAGACGACTTATCTTTGAAAAATTTTAATTGTAACTCTCTGTTTTGCGGCTCTTGTAAAGTAAAATTATAATTTTCCGTAATGACAAAATCAATCAGTCTTTCTCCGTTTTGCCTGTCAGAAAGGACAATTG
>JAITTF010000110.1 GCA_031287215.1 Bacteroidales bacterium | reverse complement strand
GCAATTAATACAGAATCATAGAGAGAAATAATATCAAAAATCCTGTCTGTTTTATTGCTGTTTGAATTATGTTTTTCCATTACGACAAACAAATAGTTATCGCCAGTAACAACGCTTTGCTTACCATTATTATCATATAATTTTTGTAATGTGCTATCTTTGTCCTCTTTGGTATTATACCAAACTTTTATTTTATAAACGGGCGGTTTCAATTTTTGTTTTTTCGTTTTCTTATCTGTATAGAATCTGTTTTCATTAAACATTTTCAAACCTTCCCCCGAAAATGCCTCTTTCATTGAATCATATTTCTTTCTATGTTCGTCAATTTCTCTAAGTAGAACATTGTCAATTATTTTTGAAATATCTTTTGCAGACAGTTTTGAAATGTCTATCGTTTTTGTATCACGCCCATTCAATTTACCATAATATGTTTCTTCGTGCAAAGCCCCTCTGATTTTCAGTTGCTTCTTTTGCGTTTTTTCGTCAATTTTTATTCCTAATTTGTCTTTGGATTTGTGTGAAACAATCATTGTTTCCAAATGCTCACGAACTTTTGCTACAAACCCGTCAAAAGGCGGTTCAAATTTTCTTGAGCTTTCCATTTGTTTCAGAATTTCTTCTCTCCGCTTTTCTTCCAAATTGAAAAATGCGTCTAAAATTGATTCGCCTTCTTGTTGCTCAATTTTAAACTCGTCCTTTCGTTTGGTAAGTTCGTCTTGAACATATTTATTCAGATTGTTAAGCCGTTGAATATGACTTTGTTCTGTTAATGCAACAACTAACGCATCAATAGCGTGGTGACGGTGGTCATAACGCTTACTCCAATTTTTGATTTCGTATTGATTTTTGTTCTTTTTATCTACATAACGTTTTATCCATTCCGTTTTTGGATTCCCGTTTTCGTCCAAATCCCAAAGTTCCATTTGTTTGAAACGGCTTTCGGTCAATTCCATAAACAGTTTTTTCAATCCCCAACGACTACGCAAAAAGTCGGTAACTTCGCCGGTGCTTGTTTTTACATTTTCGCTACCAACTACTTTTGCAAGTTCATTTTTGACTGCAACAGAAATATACTGCGTGTCTTTTAATTGCCGTTCCACAGGATTTGAGGGAATTTTTTCTGCAAGCAAATTCTTTTTCTTTTTACCGAAATAGTTTTCATTGATATGATTAACATAATTTTCAATCGAAAATATTTTGTATTGAGAATTTTGTTGAGTAATATATTCCCACGCGGTACGATTACTTTTTTCCTGATTTAACGTGCCTTCAACTAAAACTTTATTTGAAAAAGAATCATCATAATATCGTTGTTTCGGCAAAATATGGTCAATCTGATAAGTATCAAATGCACTAACAGATAATGTACCACCAGAATATGGAGAAATATATTTTTGTTGTTTATATAAGCGGTATTTTAGAATATTTTCATCAGTTACAGCAATGTGTTCTTCCCTCAGCCTTTCTTTTACTTCATCATTTGCTTTTTTGTTTTTCTGCTGCCCTTTCCAAATTTTATCCCTTTCCTGTGCGCTGTTTTTCAAATCCCGAGCCAACTCAACACGAATTTCTAAATCTTTGGGGTCAAGTTTATATTCTTTCCAAATTGCTTTTATGACTTGCATCGTTTCATTGGCAAGTTGCTCAACGATGGGATTTCGCAAATTCCTTTCTACATATTTTATGTCATGATAATTGGCAATTTGTGCTTTTATTGTTTCCGCTGTGTGCTTTCCATAAACTAATGAAATAGCAAGATATTCCATAAGACCGCCCTGCTGTAATATTTCAGAATTATTTTTCACAAATTCAATCACAAAATCTTCTAACTTGTAATCTACATTGTCAATAATCTCGCCTGTATCAATCAAATGTTTGATATTTTCAAATTTAGTTTTGACTTGTTCGGAAATATCTTGTGGATTTAATTGCATTAAAGGCAATATGTTGCGAATTGCCTTTGCAGACAAACTTGCATATTTTCGAGGGAATTTAATGTTTTGAGCCAATTTCAATGCTAAATCTGTTGCCGTTGCTTTGTCGGTATAGTTTTGCAATAACTCAATAATAGATGAAACTCGTTTGCTTGTTGGCTCGTACTCGCTGCCATCGTGGTTTTTTACATCAAAAATTACTTCCCAAATTTTTACGACAATATCTTTTTCTTTTTGTAATAATGGTTCAAAGTGGTCGCCCAAAACTTTTTTGATTGAAAACAAAGTGTCGCAACCATTGAGTTTTGCCTTTACATTCAGACCATTGAGAAAATAATCTTTTTGTTCTTTATCTAATTTTATCCTGCTTCTATTTTGGTTCAACACCTCTATTACAGCGCCAAAACCAATTTCTTTTTGCGTTTGCAATTTTTCATAAAGTGCCTTTTTCTCTTCATTGGTCAAATATCTGTTTTGGTATTGATAATTCGTTTTCTTTGACTTTCCATAAATCGGATTGCCAAATAAATCTGTTCCAATAGGCATTATTTCTACTTTTGAAGTAACAAACAGATTGTTAATTTGTTTCCAACATCTAAATTCTTGAAAAAGCGGGTGTGAAGTGGCAATAGTTTTTTCGTCTTTTTCAAATCTACAATTACTGATAAGTTCTGTTTGTGGTTTCAGTGGTCGCTGATAATAAATAACTTGCTCTTTAATAATATGATTTAATCCTTTTTCAATCGCCTCGCTTCGCAATTTTTGTTGTGATTCACTTGTGCCGGGGAAAAGATAATAGGCTATTTTCTCTAACGTTTCTTTTGGGCAATTCTTTAAAATATCGTGAGCATTTGCCTGTGTATCCCAAACTTTGTCGAATTCTTCTTTGTAACGATTGCGCAAAAAGACACGATTTCTAATCTTTGTCCATTTGTTTTGTTGCAAATCTCTTAAACGAAGTTGGCTGATAAAATGAATGTCTTTCTTATTCTCATCTTTATCATTTTTGAGGATTTCTTCTGTTTCTTCCACTTGCTTACGCCAATTTGTTTTTTGTGGAAGAGCAAATGTGATATTTACACCTTTTGAAGTGTTTCTAATTCTTATTTCCAATTCTATTTCTTGCTGCTCTTTCAAACTTTGCAATGCGGTTAAACCTTCAAATTCAGTTTCTTCTTCGTCTTTTAAAATTGTTGACTCGTTCTTATCCTCCTCAGATAATTGTATTTTTAAATTGAAATAATTTTGTTTTTCTCCTTTGTTTTTTCCACCTTTAACAATAAAGGTTTCTTCTGATTTTTCTACTTTCAGCACTTGCACCTTTTTCGTTATTACTTCGTAAGTTTTCTTTTTGCTATCATCGTCTGTTATATCAACTTCTTTTTTCTTTTTTTTATCATCATTATTATTACCACCGGAATAGCCACGCAATTGATTGAAG
>JAITTF010000109.1 GCA_031287215.1 Bacteroidales bacterium | reverse complement strand
AACTATCTAAACCTCAAAGGTGAAGCAAATATTAAAGAGTTCTGGCTGTTTGTATTGGTTAATATTGTTGTATCAATAGTATTAAGTTCAATAACAATTCTAATTGACCGTGCTATATTGCGTGGTCCTGAATTTAGTATTGCTATTAATATATTTTCATATATTTTTGGTGGCTTGCTAATATTACAAACATTATATATATTATTTATACTTCCTCCTTTAATTACTATGTCTATAAGGGTTATGCACAATAATAGTATGGCTGGATTAGTAAATATATTACTTATAATTCCTATTGTAGGAATCCACGCACTGCTTAATTTTGCCGTTTTTCTTACTATGAATATTTAATAAGAAGCAGAGAAAAACATTTTTTTTTTTAATATTATAGAAAACAAAGTCGACCCATCGGGTCGCCTTTGATGTTTATGCTTCACAATTCAAAATTTATATAATAATGACAAAAAAAAATATTTATTTTTATTTATATTGGATTTAATTTGGTGAATTAAAAATAAATGCGTATCTTGCAATATGAAAATGCAACGAAATTGAATTTATGTAGAGATTTTTATGAATACGCCCAATGGATTAACAGAAATAAATAATAGTTGTTATATTTGTTTTAAGAGAATTGTTCAAAGAGCAAAATAAAATCAAAAAAAATGAGGCGGCAATGCAAGCGTTAAGCAAAATTTTAAAAGATGATAAAAATAGAGGTGATTTGAATAAAATCATCTGTGTTTCCTTTTTGTTTAACCTGACGAAAAAGAATAATAAAAAGTCATTTTGCATTGTTTCGTCTAGCATCAGAAACAAGAGTTCTTACGATGTTTGCACGATTTGCATTCACAAGGTTTGCGTAGAAAATAGTTTGAGAACCACTATATCTTACTTTGCTAATTTGGAAGAGCAAAGCAAAAGCGACCTTGTCTCACCAAGAAACACACATCTACATTGCAAAAATACGTCTTCCAATCCCTTGCAATCGTTATGTAGTGGAGTAATTAATCCTTTTCACCAAATTGAAAGGTGTTTTTCGCTGGAGGTGGCCGCACCATAATCATTGATTTTGCTTAATTGGAATGTAAGGGATAGGAAGATAAACTGGATTAAATTTTTTTTATACCTCGTTTAGTTGGAGACATAGTAAATTGGTAAAATGGTTTTATTGATTTGAAATCCGTCCCACGAAAAACTAAAACATTAATATAGGAGGAAATTATGTTATCCAATATTAAACTAAATGCTTTATTAAGCATAACACTCGTTGCTTTTATCTCTTTGTTCTCTTTAGTTTTGTCAAGCAGTAATGCTATGGCAATACCGCCGACACCTCCACCTGATTGTCCTGGAACTCCTTTCCAAGGACCTATTTATGAGGAAATAACAATAGGAAGTTGTAAAATTACATACACTTATTGGTGGAGAACAGGGTGTAATGAATACAATGATGCCTACATTGAAAGTTTTGAACTTGGACCAAATTGTGGTATATTTGACCCAAATGACTACGATAACATCTGCGATGGAATTATGGCAGATATAGTAGTTTTTAAAAACCCTTGGGGGGGGGCAGTCGTTCCTAATTGTGAAGATACCCCAGGATGGACTAATACAAAATGGCGTTTTTTCAGACCATCTTGCTTTACAGACGCAATGCCGATTTGGATAGAGAATAGTGAAGGCAATTACATTTTGGTAAGCAAAGTAATGCCTTGCGTAACTCAAGAAATGATGGGATATTGCTACAAGACCTATCAATATTGCTGGGAATTGGTGAATAGTGAGAGACAACTAAACACAAGAACGTTAGGAAGTGGGAAGTTTGGTAATAATCTATATTGTCCTGGCTTTTACATAGGAACAGACGGAGTAACTTATCAATGTTATCCTTCTTGTGAAGAATAACTATAAATATCAGGGACGGAATGAAGCAATTTATTCCGCCTATTATTTTCTAACTAAATAATGGACACAACAAATGAAAATTAAAACCATAATTAAAACCATAATATTAATGACATTACTGTTATCTGGTATCAAGTGTTATTCAAACGGCTTTGTAAAAATCTTTGACAGAAGCTTCTGGAATTCTATAAGCACTTTGCCCGGTTATGGCAATATATTCGCACAGATTGGTGGCTTTACGCACTTTCCACGCTCTCACGAACCTTATGTAGTTGTTAATGAATTAGGAGAGGTTAAGAAATACACTAAATTTGGTACAGGTTTAGAGATGGAGAGTATTGGCCGCCCTTTGGGCTTCATGCCTCTGACACCTACCAATCCATATCAGACGCCAGAACACGCATACGTAACTATAAATGGATTTTTGACATTTACTTCTACAGGTCAAGAACCAATATTTAAGAACTATTATCCCAAAACTGCATTAATAGCATTTAATCCTCCAAGTGGCCCGGGTATTACTTATAGCAGTTTAACTGGTCTCGCAACTGGCTATGATAACAATTTTGATAATATTTTTTATTATTACACTAGCTACATTGCACTTTGCAAGGAGAATGTTCATTTAAACGATACTACATCATTTAAAAAGTATGATTTCCCAACAGTTGGCTCAAAAAAAATGATGATTAACGAACCACCTGGTTCTTATAATCACGTACTATATACACCAAGTACCATCTGGGTTGCATTCAATCAAAATCGTTGTTTTGGAGGATTTGATATTGCTAGCGAGCAATGGACTGTTTATGATAGCACAAATCTTCCAATAGAATTAGGTAGAGGTTGGCTTGATGACGATTTTAGCACTACTACAAATTGGAATATAACCGGTTTCTTTTTAGATAATTATCTGCAAGACAGAAAACCTATCATTACAGGATTTGAAAGTAGGATTATTGATGGCCATAGAAAAACTAATAATTGTATTTTATTTTTTGACCACGATGCAAATAAATGGGACACAATTCTCGTTAATCCAGTATCATCAGAGTATTGGATAGAAAATCATAGTATTATTCACAAAGCATTTGATTGGCATGGCAAAGTAGTTCTTTCCTTCCTGATAAATCTACCAGAAACATCGATTGGGGAACCTCCTTTAACAGACGATAGAGCTGTAAAACACCTGGCTTTTATGATTTATAATTTAGAAACAAGAACTTACCAATATGTTGCTCCGGAATCAGACCAATTTTCTGTTCTTGAAAATTCTTGGTATGCTGTTAAAGTAGAACATATTTCTTCTTATAAAGAAAAAAATGGTAACACTTGTATCGGTATTCTTTATTCAACAGGTGATTTTTTTAAATATGACCCACTTACTGGTATAGAAGATACCGATGAAGGGATTTATCAAGATATTGGTTTTCGTTACGTATATCCAACACCTGCATCCCCAAGTAGTCAGATTGTTGCAAATATTTTATGCTATTTGCCAAACATTAACGGTATAGAACTTGGACTTTATAACTTTATGGGGCAGAAAATACTTGATTTGAGTAATCAATTTGAGTATTCAGAAGCCACACACACAATAAATCTTACATTCACAATGCCTGAAAAACTATCAAGAGGTGTATATTTTTTGAATGTTAGAAAAGGTGAAGAAACACATACAAAAACTATCATTGTCGTAGGCGAATAACGTTATTTGTCTATTACGATTACTTTTCTATCGTATTCAACGGGAGCAGGTAAAACACTTGCTCCCGTTTTTTTATTTTTTTTATGTTAAAATAGTGTTTGTTTCATAATTTTTAGTTATATTTGTAAAAATGTGGTTTAGCAATTTTTAAAAATAGGAGAAAATAATATGCAAAAGACAAGTAAAGAACCAACGATTGATACAACTTATAACTTTGAAAAAGTATGGGCTACGCTTGATAGATTATCTGAAAGATCAGATAAAGAAACCCGTGAATTGCGAGAGCAAATTCGTGAGATGTCTGCTGAAACAGATAAGAAATTTCGTGAGATGTCTGCTGAAACGGACAGACAATTCAAAGAAACGGACAGAAAACTCCGTGAAGTAGGTGCTCATATAGATGAGGTGGGTGCTAATCTTGATAAAGGAGCGAAGCAAATGCGTGAGGAGATTGGTGGTATTGGAAAAAGCAATGGTTTTATGGCAGAGGATATGTTTTTCAATGCTTTTAACAAAACAAAAGAATACGCAAACCGTAAGTTCTATGAAGTAGAAGCAAGAATATCAAAATCACTAAAAAGTGAGGGTAAAGCCAA
>JAITTF010000104.1 GCA_031287215.1 Bacteroidales bacterium | reverse complement strand
ATAATGCCCGTTTAGACTATGGTCAAGTAGTTAAAAACAACGAAGTTAAAAAGAGTTGTACTATTACCAATACCGGAAAAACCCCTTTGATCATCAGAGATGTACAACCCAGCATTAACACCATTACCCCTTCATTAATGCAAACTACTATAGCTCCGGGAGCCTCAACAACGATAGATTTTACATACAAAGCCCTTGGTAAAATCGGCAAACAAGGTGGTAACATTGAAATCATTACTAACGATCCAACCAATGATGGTGTTTTTGTAGTTAAATTTGAAGCAGAGATGCTGAAATAATTGAACTATTTTTTGAGGTCAACTGCTGCCTTAATAAATCCAAGAAACAATGGATGTGGTCGGTTGGGTCTTGACTTAAATTCTGGATGAAATTGGCAAGCCACATACCAAGGGTGGTTTGTCAATTCTACCATTTCGATAATAGTTCCATTAGGAGAAGTTCCACACACAACCATTCCATGCTCTTCAAGCATAGCTCTATAATCATTATTTACTTCATAACGATGACGATGACGTTCTGAAATAGAGTCACATTGGTAAGCTTTATAAGCATGCGTGCCACGTTTTAAAAGACAAGGATATTGCCCTAATCTAAGTGTGCCTCCAAGTATGCTATATTCATTCTGCCCGGGAAGAAAATCAATAACAGGATGAAGTGTGGTAGCGTCCATCTCTTTGCTATTAGCATCTTTATAGCCAACAACATTTCTAATATATTCAATAATAGCTATTTGCATGCCTAAACAGAGTCCAAGATAAGGAATGTTATTTTCTCTTGCATATCGGGCTGCATTTATTTTTCCTTCCGTACCACGAGAACCAAAACCTCCCGGGATAACAATACCATCCATGTTTTTCAGGAGAGTACCGGCGCTTTTTTCTGTAATATCTTCAGAATCAAACCAATGTATGTGTATCTCTGAACGATAATAGATAGAAGCATGTTTTAAGGCTTCAACTACGCTCAAATAGGCATCTTGTAATTCTACGTATTTTCCTACTAATGCAATGTTAATCTGATGAGTTAATTGTTTACTTTTATCAACCATTTCTTGCCAATCAGTAAGGTCTTTTTCCTTGCAGACCAGTTTAAGACGAGCAATGACTTGCTGTGCTAATCCTTCCTCTTCCAAAGCTAAAGGTACCTCGTATAGCGAAGGCATATTGATATTTTCAATAATATTTTCTAATTTCACATTACAGAAAAGAGATAATTTCTGTTTAATTTCAATTCCCAGTGGACGATCACTTCTACAAACTAATATATCAGGTTGAATACCAATGCTCAACAACTCTTTTATACTGTGTTGGGCAGGTTTGGTTTTTAGTTCATTACTTGGTGTGATAAATGGTATTAAAGCTACGTGAATATACATACAGTTGGATGTCCCTTCTTCGATAGAAAACTGACGAATAGCCTCCAAAAACGGCAAACTTTCATAATCTCCTACAGTACCTCCTACTTCAATAATGGCTACCTCTGCATCGTTACTCTGTGCATTAAGTCGAATTTTATCCTTAATCATATTGGTTACATGTGGTATCATTTGCACTGTAGTGCCTGCATAAACACCATTTCTCTCATTATCTATGACAGAAAAATATATTTTTCCGGCGGTAACATTACAGTATTTGTTTAGATTCTCATCAATAAAACGTTCATAGTGTCCTATGTCTAAATCAGTTTCACCGCCATCTTCAGTAACAAATACTTCTCCATGCTGGTATGGGTTCATGGTGCCGGGATCCATGTTTAAATAAGGGTCTAATTTTTGCATAGTAACTTTTACCCCTCTCGATTTGAGTAATCTTCCTAATGAAGCTGCCGTAATGCCTTTCCCTAAACCGGAAACAACTCCACCCAGTACAAATATGTATTTTGTAGCCATATAATGATAAATTTTTTGAAAGTGCAAAAGTACATGAAATTTTATTCATATCTATACCTTGTCTCGAAAAAATAAAGTTTTTTTTGTCTTCAATTTTTTGTTCTAAAATAAATAAAAAATATCATGTATATTTGCACCCCCAAATGATGCTGTATGTACTTCAATGAATTGCTTTTCTCAAAGTTTTTGTCTGTTAAAGAAATAGCATGGTTAGGCGTGGACTTTTCTTTGTCAAAATTGACTTGCGAAGGTTTCGATATTAGCAACGAGCAGCTCCATCATTGCATTAGTGATTGGAATTATCTCATTATCTCTGACCAAAAGAAGTATGACCTGCGTATGGCTTTTAGAAAGCCAATGATGTCTTCCGACCTGTCGGTCATTTCTAAAAATAATAAATATCTTAAAATTAATAATTTATCACTCTCTCATATCTCTATTCAAAATCAATATTCGGATGATGAGATTATTAAATATGCCCTATCTTTAGATTTTGAACCGAAAAGCGAATTTTCACTTTTTTTTATTGTAGAATCTTTTGATGCAAAGAGTAAAGTAGCTTCAATATGGGTTGTTTTGATGTATCTCCCCGTAAAATCGGCAGTTTTATGTGAAAAATTTTTAGAAATACCCTCCGGCATTGGGCTGAAAAATTATTGGGCAAGGGTATTCTATAATTTGATTTTTCATATTCAAAAAAGCCATTTTTTACGATGGAAAAACCTTGTTAATGAACCCAATCAATTTAATTAAACAATATAATAGTTATGTCAGCATTTAAAGCGTATGATTTTAGAGGCAAATTTGGAATAGATTTTACATTGGAGGATATCTATAAAATTGGTTTCTTTTTGCCAAAGTTATTGAATACTAATAAAGTATTGGTTGGTAGGGATATGCGAATCTCTACGCCGGCAATTTTTGAATCTCTGACTAAGGGCATTACTGATGCAGGCGCAGAGGTGTATGATATGGGTCTCTCCACGACCCCTATGGTCTATTATTTTACGGCTCATCATCATTTTGATGCTTCTGTAATGATTACCGCTTCTCACAATCCTAAAGAGTACAACGGACTTAAAATTTCTCGTACTCATGCGCTCCCTGTGGGTTATGGTACGGGACTGGGTGAATTAGAACAAATGGTTAAGAACGTGCCGATTGAAATTGTAAATCCAAAAGGCAAAATTATTGATTATCCTGTAAAAAAGCAATATTTGGATTTTCTAAGTCGCTATCATTATGATATTTCTAATCTCAATATTGCGATGGATTGCTCTAATGGCATGTCTTCGTTGCTCGTTAAAGAGGTATTTGGAACTCAAATTGATTATCTGTTTGATGAGTTGGATGGTAATTTTCCCAATCATGAAGCCAATCCTTTAGAAGCCGAAAATGTAGTGGATTTACAAAAATTAGTCTTGAAAAAGGGTTCCGACATTGGGGTTATTTTTGATGGAGATGCTGACAGGGTGATGTTTGTAGATGAAAAAGGGCAATTTATCTCTCCTGACCTGATGATCGCTGTCTTAGCACTCTTTTTTATTCAAGGTAAAAATGTCAAAGATCCTGTCTTGATGGATATTAGAAGC
>JAITTF010000305.1 GCA_031287215.1 Bacteroidales bacterium | reverse complement strand
CACTTCTTTTCCGGCACCGTTTTTTATGTCACCTATTACACCGGAAGTGTTGTCAGAAAAAGGAATAGAACTCATTAAACAGGGTCAGCTGTCCAAAGAAGAGCTTAACGGTGTGATTACCTATTCGCAGACATTTACTGTAACTTCTTATGATGAAGGAGATTACTATTTTCCATCCTTGGTCATTTTTGGCAGTGATTCGATGCCGGTAGCGCAAACCGACTCCCTATTTTTTAGGGTCAATACGATTCCTGTGGATACTACGGCAGCTTTTCGAGATATTAAAGGTAATATCAACGTACCTCTGACTTTAAAGGAGATCCTTCCTGTAGTTTTTACAATTTTATTAGGATTAATATTTGTGTTAATTCTCGTTTGGATAATCTTTAAATTTGTATTAAAAAAACGTCCCAAAATAATTCCTATCCGAGAAAAACCAAAAGAAAAACCGGATATTGTCGCGCTAAAAGCATTGGAAGAGTTGCGACTAAAGGGGTTATGGCAAATAGGAAAAGTAAAATTATATTATTCCGAGTTGACAGAGATTGTGCGCATTTATATAGAAGATCGTTACAGTATCAATGCCATGGAGATGGTTTCCGATGAAATTCTGCACGAGATTGCTTTACATCAATTACCGGAAGAGGCACTCCCAAGCTCTCAAATCTGCTTCAAATGGCTGATTTAGTCAAATTTGCCAAATGGACTCCCCTACCCGATGACTTTGATCGTTGTTTTAAAAATGCGGTGAATTTTGTAGAACTAACTAAGGAACAAGAAATTATATAATTTATCACAACTAAAAAAATTAAATAGCTATAAAATGAATTTTTTGTCAGATTTATTTCATATTTTAAAGGATGTAACCTTTGCTCGGCCATACTATTTTCTCCTTTTATTGCTACTGATTCCACTAATTGGATGGCAAATTTGGAAGCGACAGAAGTTGCAAGCGACCCTAAATATTTCCACCTTATTGCCATTTGAAAAGATGGGCAAAAAAGGACGAGTTCGTTATTATTGGATCACTTATATGGCTGAAATATTGGCATTTATTTTTATCGTCATTGCCATTGCTCGTCCACAATCGGCATTCAAAAAACATAATATTGAAGTTGAAGGCGTAGATATTGTATTAGCCTTAGACATTTCAGGCAGTATGAAAGCTATGGACTTTAAGCCCAATAGATTAGGCGTTACTAAGAGAGTTGCTGCAGAATTTATCGAAAGTCGTCCTACCGATCGTATAGGTTTGGTAGTCTATGCAGGGGAAGCCTACACCCAGTGTCCCGTTACTACCGACCATAATACGCTGTTAGGATTATTAGAAAAGGTAAAATTCGACATTATTGAGGATGGTACTGCCATTGGCGATGGTTTAGGTACTGCCATCAACAGGCTGAGAGATAGCGAAGCTAAAACCAAAATCATCATTCTGCTTACCGATGGCGTAAACAATAGAGGCTACTTAGACCCATACGCAGCAGCTGAAATTGCTAAAAATGAAAATATTAAAGTATATACTATCGGCTGCGGCAGCAATGGACAAGTCCCCTATCCGGGACCGGTAGGAACCGTATTTATTGATTCCGAAATTGATGAATCTCTCATGAAAGCTATTGCTACAGAAACCGGTGGCACTTACTTTAGAGCGACAAACTCCGAAAAATTGAAAGATATTTATAATGAAATCGATAAAATGGAAAAAACCATCATCAATGAAACTACTTTTGAAAATAAAGCCGATATTTTTCATCCATTTCTCACAATTGCTTTAGCTTTCTTTTTGACTTTCTTGTGTTGTAAATATTTATTTTTTAAAATTAACCCTTAATCTCTATAATAATATTTAATTATTGTTCAACTTATTAATAATGTTATTATTATGATAAAATTTGAAGCCCCACACTATCTTTACGGACTATTCATTATTTTAGTATTTGTAATCCTCTATATTTTTATTAATTTACTTGTTAAAAAGTGTTTAGCATCTTATGGGCATCCTCAATTAGTCAAAAGACTCATGCCTGAAGTATCTCCCGTCATGAAACACCTTAAATTTTCTATACTAATGCTCTCTTTAGCCTGTTTTATCATTGCATTAGCCAATCCGCAGGTAGGAGCAAGTTTGGAAAAAGGAGTCAGAAAAGGCGTGGACATCATGGTTTGCTTAGACGTCTCCACCAGCATGTTGGCAGAAGATGCCTCCCCTAACCGTCTGGAAGCAGCTAAAATGGCTATGTCTCGATTTATTGATAAACTTCAGGGCGACAGAATTGGATTAGTAGTATTTGCCGGAAAATCGTTCGTACAATTGCCTATTACAAGTGATTATGCAGCAGTGAAGATGTTCATTTCTCAAGTCAATACCGGCATGATCGGCGAACAAGGTACCGACATCGCTTCGGCACTCGACTTAGCAGCTTTTTCAATGTTGCCGGAAAATGTAAATGATGAGAACGTGTCTAAAATCAACAAATTAACCTCCAAAGTAATTGTAGTAGTTTCAGACGGCGAAGACCACTTTAATGAAGCTGCCGAAAAGGCTCAAGAAGTGAATGAATTAGGTATTATCGTACACACTATCGGCATTGGATCTGCTAAAGGAGAACCTATTCCCGTAAAAAGCCGGCACGGTAATATTGATTTTAGAAAAGATAGCGAAGGCAACACTGTGATTACCCGTCTCAACGAAGTGGCTTTAAAAGAAATTGCGCAGTACGGAAAAGGAGTCTATGTGCATGCCGGCAATGCTAATATGGGTTTTGATAAAATTATAGAAGAGATAGATAAAATGTACAAATCAGATTTAGAAGAGATTACATTCTCAAGATATGAAAGTAAATTTCAAATCCCGCTCCTCATCGGCATCTTTCTTTTAGTGATAGAAACCTTACTTTTTGTTACGAAACCTAAATGGGTAAATTGGTTAAAAGTAAATATAACAGCAATAAAAACAGCTGCTTTTATTGCTGTTTTTCTAAGTTGTTTCATGCTCAATGCACAGACAAAAGAGGAATTACGGGCTATTCGTCAAGGTAATACTATTTTTAAAGAGGCAGAGCAGCAACGCAAAGATGCACTGAAACTCATGCAAGACGAGAACCCTCTATCGCAAAGAAAAGCTGAAGACAAACTAAAAACGGCTTATGAAAACTATCAAAAGG
>JAITTF010000276.1 GCA_031287215.1 Bacteroidales bacterium | reverse complement strand
ATAACTCATGATCGACATCTTATTGAATACAAGAGAATTACAAAATTAAAGGGGACAAGTTGGGTTATGATTGGAACTTATCTGTACCTACAGCACTTTCTTAATGCTAACTTTCTCTATTTCAGTAATATCTCTGATGCCAACTCCTCGAACAAGCATCAATAATATCTTATGTATCAGTTCCGAATACCACCCTTTATAAGTCAAGGCGTGGTCGCCGATGAACTGAAGCCCGCAACTTTTGCAAAAATAATTCTGCTTACAGGTATTGCTTTTCTTACCATTTTTCTTTACCTTTGTGTTTTGACAATCGGGAAAATGGAGTGTAATCTGTATCTTCATAATTACAAAATTACATCTTTTCTAACTGATTGTCAAATTTTTATAACAGCATACTTTTTACAGCACCACCAAAAAAATATTACCTTTTTCCAATAGAAAAGAGAAATTCTAATCCATTGTCGTTAAATTTCTTAGCGATTATTTGACCATGATGAAATAATACAGCATTTTTTACTATGGCTAAACCCAAACCGGTACCTCCCAATTTACGACTTCTTCCTTTATCTAACCTGTAAAATCGTTCAAAAATTCTTGTTAAATGCTCTTCAGGTACGCCAACTCCGTTATCGGCATAACTAAAATAGAAGAAATCTTTATCTTCTTTACAATCAATCATAATTGATACCTTTTCACCGGCATAAGCAATACTATTTTCTATCAAATTTCTAAAAACAGAATAGAGTAATGAAAAATTGCCATTACAAATCATATCACGGTTGTCAATTAAATTAAAAATCGTTATCTCCCTTTCTTTCAAAGGAATAGCCAAATCGATGATGACCCCTTCCAAAATAGAAGTGATATCAACTTCTTCTTTTTCTATCAGTTCGGGAGCTTCGTCAATTCTTGACAAATAGGTAATATCGTGTAATAATGAAGATAGCCGCTGACTTTGAGCGTATCCTTTCATAATAAAATTGTTTTTAGTAGGTTCCGGCATATCCGGATTAGAAATGATGGTTTCTAAATAACCTTGAATGCTGGTTACGGGAGTTTTGAGTTCATGAGCAATGTTTAGAGTTAATTGCCTCTTTATCAATGCTTGTTCTTCCTGTTGTAGCAATACCCTTTCTCGTTCTTTGTTGATACTATTTCCCAATCGATGCATTACTGTGTATAAAATAATACCTAACAATGAGAGTACCAATACAATACCCACAACAAATGGTAATAATATCGGCAAATACTGAGAAGTTGGAATTTGATTAATGACATAATAAAAACAGAAAAAAAGGATAAAAACCAGCATCAAAACAAAAACTACGGACAATATCCACCAATAGACTTTGCGATGAAACGCAGAAAAATTCTTAATTGTGGCCATAATTTTTCTTTAACGGTACTATTTTTTTCCAAAAAAATAACCAAATCCTGAACGAGAATTGATGTATTTATCATAAGGAATAATTTTTTTTCGCAATCTCGTAATATGCACATCTATAGTACGTTCTGTAACAAAAACATCAGCTTGCCTCACTTGGACAAGAAGTTCTTCTCTACTGAAAATTTTTTCTTGATTTTGAATAAAAAGCGTCAACAATTGGTATTCCGTTTTTGTTAAATCAATATCTGAACCATTAATAGTCGCTTTTTTTCTTCCAATATTAATAGTAATGCCTTCAAATTTAATAATTTCGGTTTCCTTATCTTGCAAGCCTGTAGTAGAAAACCTGCGCAATACGGCTTTGACACGCGCAATTACCTCTTTTACAGAAAAAGGTTTCAGAATATAATCATCACCTCCAATTTCAAGTCCTGTCAAGGTATCCTCTTCTTCATCTTTAGCAGAACAGAAAATAATAGGAATCTCAATTCTTTGATTACGTAGTATTTCAGCCATTTTAAACCCTGAAATCTCGCCCATCATAACATCAAGCAATATTAAATCAAAACTTGGAATGTCCAATCTTAATGCCTCCTCTGCCGATAAAGCAATGTCCACCGCAAAACTCTCTTGCTCAAGATTAAATTTCAAAATTTCGCACAAATCTTCCTCATCATCAACCACTAATATTCTTTTCTTAATCATATTACGTATCAAATCTTAAAACAAAAGACAAAAATACACTTTTTTTATGGAATTTTCCTAAAAAAAATGAAAAACAAGAGCTATTTTATCACTTTTTTCACACAATTAAGATTATACCTGAAATAATACAAAAGCACGTTTTAAAAGAAAAATCGCCAAGAAATTGAATACCACTTAAAAAAGAATTTTCTGTTGTATTGCTATCATTTTTTTTATTATTTTTGACGATAAAAATACAAATAAAAACGGGCTATGTCTAAATTCATTAATTATTGTGCAAAAAATTACTTTTTATCTCGCAAAATTCATTTGCAAATCATTAGAAAAGAGTCTGTTAAATATCAACACCATTGGTTTCGCTATTTGTCATCCAAAGGAATAAATACGGTTTTCGGCAATGACTTCGGCATTCACAAAAATTTATCTTACTACGATTTCACCCAAAATATTCCTTTACAAGACTATAATAGCTTACTACCCTACATCGAAAACATTGAAAAAGGAGGGCAGCAGATTTTGACCCAAAACAGCATCAAGTGGTTGGCAAAATCCTCCGGCACCTCCGATACTAAAAGTAAATTTATTCCTGTAAGTAAAGAGACGTTGAGCATCAATAACTATGTAAGTGCCAAAGATGTACTGACTACATACTGCTCTTTATTCCCTGATACACAACTCTTCTCAGGCAGAGGCTTGCTGTTGGGAGGCAGTTTCCAACCCCGTCCCCTACCCTCTTCCCTGCCCATTGGCGATATTTCAGCGATTTTGCTCAATTATATGCCTGCCTTAACTGACCTACTAAGAGCTTCAACAAGGAAAATCTTGCTCTGTGATGATTGGAATAAAAAACTAAAACTATTAGCACAAAGCACTTATAATCAAAATATTACTTCGTTATCTGGAGTCCCTTCATGGTTATTTATGGTCTTGAAAGAGGTGCTCAATATCACTCATAAGACTTACATCAAGGAGGTTTGGCAACATTTAGAGCTGTTTATGCACGGAGGCGTTTCTTTTGCTCCTTATAAGGAAGAATACAATAAATTGATTGGACACGAGCACACCTTCTTTATGAATACTTACAATGCTTCTGAAGGCTTTTTTGGATTTCAAGACCAAAAAGAGGAGGAAGATCTGCTGCTTTTGACCGACAATGCTGTTTTTTACGAATTTATTCCGGTCAATAAGGTGGGAGACCTCAACACAAAAGCGATTCCCCTTGAAGAGGTAAAAACCCGTCAAAATTATGCCATTATTATTACAACCGCTTCAGGATTATGGAGATATGTCATTGGAGACACGTTAATGTTTACCTCTGTAAATCCATACAGATTTAGAATCACAGGACGTACTACTCACTATATTAATGCTTTTGGAGAAGAGGTAATCATCGACAATGCTGAAAAGGCATTATCAAAAGCTTGTGAGGCTACCGGTTCCACTTTTGCCGATTATACGGCAGCTCCACACTTTGCAGAAGAATCTAACCCAAACAACTGTCACGAATGGTTGATAGAATTTATCACTGCTCCTAAAGATATTTCATTATTTATCAATGCCTTAGATAGTTCTTTAAAGCAATTAAATTCCGATTATGAGGCAAAACGCACCGACAATTTATTGCTCAGTAGCCCTATAGTACACCAAGCTAAACAAGGGCTTTTCCTCTCTTGGCTCAAGACCAAAAACAAATTGGGAGGACAATATAAAGTTCCTCGTCTTCAGAATGATAGAAAAATTTTGAACGAATTATTAATCATGAATAAAAAAAATATTACCTTTGTCCCCTAAAATAGGATTCTTTGAGTGATGGAAAATATTAGAACAGAACATTTAGTAAAAACATACAAGAAAAGAGCGGTTGTCAACGATGTCTCCTTTGAGGTCAATGAAGGCGAAATAGTGGGCTTATTGGGTCCTAATGGAGCCGGCAAAACCACCTCATTCTACATGATCGTAGGTTTGATCAAGCCTTTCTCGGGCGAAATTTTTCTTGGCAACAAAAACATTACCAAATTACCAATGTACAAGCGGGCGCAAATGGGCATTGCTTATTTACCGCAAGAGGCATCAGTATTCAGGAACTTGACGGTAGAAGATAATATCAAGGCAATTCTCGAATTTACAGGCCTTTCTAAGGAGGAACAAAAGGAAAAATTGGAGAATCTCATCAGTGAATTTAACATCCAGAAAGTAAGAAAAAATTTGGGAAAAAATCTCTCCGGTGGCGAACGCCGTAGAACCGAAATTGCGCGTTGTCTTGCCACTAATCCTAAATTTATACTGTTGGATGAGCCTTTTGCAGGCGTTGACCCTATTGCCGTTGAAGATATTCAAAATATTGTAGCAAAACTAAAAGCTAAAAATATTGGCGTCCTGATCACTGACCACAATGTACACGAAACGCTCTCTATTACAGACCGTTCATATCTTCTTTTTGAAGGAGCAATCCTCAAATCAGGCACCAGTGAAGAACTCGCCGCCGATGAACACGTTAAGAAAATCTATCTGGGTAAAAATTTTGAATTACGAAAATAACCATGAAAAGAATCTGTTATTGCTTTTTCAACTTAATGATCATCCTCTCTTCTTGCAATTCTAAAATGCCACACAATTTCACGGGAAAAGGAATCGGCACCTTCTACTCCATCACTTATACCAATAAAGAATACCCAAATTTGCAAAGTGAGATCGAGTCAGTTTTTGACCAAATGACGGTTGAGTTTTCCATATTCGACACCACTTCTATGGTTAGTAAAGTCAATAAAAACCAACCCACTACTCTTTCAAATAATTTTATCCAAGTCTTTAATCAAGCGATGAAAGTCAGCGAAATTACAGACGGCGCTTTTGATATTACCATAGGTGCGTTAGTCAATTTTTGGGGTTTTGGTGCTAACAAAAGGGACCCAACAACGGTGCTCAATGATAGTATTAAAAGTTTGTGCCATTAT
>JAITTF010000252.1 GCA_031287215.1 Bacteroidales bacterium | reverse complement strand
TTTTACTCTAATGCCCGTAATGGCTTCGATACGGTCTATGGTTTCTGGCGTAGAGCGTTCGCAACTATCCACACACAAGACCTCGAATTTGCTGTTTTTTAGTAATTCCGTAATGGTATGAGAACCGATATAACCGGTGCCGCCGGTAACCAATATTTTAGCCATAATTTATCGTTGTTTATAAATTTCTATTTTTCCAATATTTTCTCCTCTTGAACCGGTCTGTACGATAGTAACGCCATTAATAACCTTAGGTTCAGCAAGGTATGTATGTGTATGACCTCCTATGATGAAGTCTATTTCAGGGACTGTTCTTGCTAATTCTGTGTCGCAGATGTTAGTTTGTACTCCATCATGATTGAGATCAAAGCCCAAATGAGAAAGACAGATAATAAGATCGCAATGTTTATCTTTTAGCAATTTTACAGTCTCTTTTGCAGCAGTAAATGCATCTAAATAGGTTACTTCCGACAAAATTTCATTTAATACCAATCCCTTAAGAGGTGTTGTAAGTCCGAAGATGCCAATTTTGAGATTATTTTTATATAAAATGGTGTACGGTTTGACCAGTTTTTGTAGTTTTTTATTTTTAAATTCATAATTAGCACAAACAACAGTAAACTTAGCCTTTGATAATCTTTTAGCTAACGCTTCAGTACCATTATCAAATTCGTGGTTTCCTAATGTAACTACTTCGTAACCCAGTAGGTTCATGGCTTCTATTTCTACTTTTCCTTTATAATAGTTAAAGTAGGCAGATCCTTGAAAAAAATCGCCGGCATCTACAATTAAGGTATTGGTGGTGTGCTTTTTAGTCTCTTCAAAAAGCACTGCTCTTCTCATGACGCCACCGAGAAAGGTAGTCTCGTTTTTTTTGTAAGGCACGATCTGACTATGCGTATCGTTGGTATGCAATATGGTTAATGTTGCTTCTTGGGCAAATCCCCATATTGGCAATAAAAACAGGAATATTAATATTTTTATTTTGTTCATAAACATCCAATTTTATTATTGATCATTTTTATTTTCGGTGTTCCTTTCTCCGTTCTCCTTCCTTCCTAATACTGTGGCATAATAATAATTCGGTCATCCATTGTAGGGATCAGGGGTCTGTTTTGTGCTGTCTCTTTTTTTATCTCTTCAATAACAGCATTTCGCAATTGTATATTGGTTTTAATGGAGTGGTCGCATACAATATTTTTTTCAATAATGTCATCGCCACCGGTCGCAATAAAATCAATAGTAACTAATTTGTAAATGCGATTGCTATCAATTTCTTTGCCATCAATCAGCATTGTTGCAGGAGCTTGTTGTTTGAAAACGATTTGCAGATGGGAGAAAGGTTGTACCGTTTTTTCTCTCATTTTTCCGATTATTTTTTTTAAATCGCTGCCTTTGAGGTACATGATGACTACCGTATTGTCAAAAGAGAGGGTATTATAGACATCTCGGATCGTAATATCGCCTTTGGGGAGTGGTTGTCTAATTCCACCAAAATTGAGTAAAGCGAGGTCTGCACTGTCCTGAAAATGAGATTGTAGATAGTGATTGCCATATTGATATAATAGGTCCGTCAATAAATTAGAGAGTGGACTTAGTGCTCTATAGGAAGCGAGAACGGATTCTGTCCGACCGATGACAATATCTATTTGTTTAGACATTTTTTTATCCACTTTATGAAGATATTTTTCGAGTTCAGGGTTTGCTTGTTTTGAGAATGAAGAGTCTAATTGTACAGATGTATATTCATAAGAATAATTTTTATTGTTCTGAGCATTACTATTTTGTACAAAAATAAATAGTAAGAAAGACAATAATAAAGAGTAGTTTTTCATTAGCGAGCCATTTTATTTTTAAAAATAAGGAAAGTATTTTCTATCAGTGAGGTGATGGTCATAGGACCTACGCCCCCTGGAACGGGCGTGATAGCTGCGACCTTTTCTTCGAGTGCCGACAAATTGCTTTCAAAATAGATATCACCGCCCAATTTATTATCTACCCAATTCATGGCTACATCCACGATGACGACTCCTTTTTTGAGCATATCCGGTGTTACCACATCAGGGCAACCCATGGCAAGCACTAAAATATCAGCAGTTTTTACTACCTCTATTATATTTTTACTTTTTGAATGGCAGATTGTTACGGTAGCATTTTCTTGTAAGAGAAGTTGAGCTGTGGGTTTGCCTACTAAATTACTTCTGCCTAAGACGACAGCATGTTTTCCCGCGATTTCGATGTTTCCGTATTTCAGGAGCGAAATAATCCCTTTTGGAGTACAGGGCAAAATATCGGCGTGTCCATCGGCGAGTTTTCCGGCATTCATAGGATGTAGTCCATCGGCATCTTTACGGTAGTCAACGGCATTAAGTATCTCTTCAGTATTGAGTTGAGAGGGTAGGGGGAGTTGCACTAAAATGCCATCCACACCGGTATCACTATTCAGTTTCAGGATTAAGGAGAGCAACTCTTGTTGCGAGGTCTCTTCATGGAGATGGTAAATTTCGCCTGCGATCCCTACGTCGTTGCAGGTTTTATTTTTGCTATTGACGTACTTAAAGCTATCGGGATTATCGCCTACCAAAACTAATGCTAATTTAGGGACACGTCCAAATTGTGCATTTAATTGTGTAGCTTCTACCAACAATCGAGCTTTAATTTCCTTAGATAAAGTGCTTCCGCTGATGATTTGCATGTTTTATAATTTGTTAATATTTGGATTGCAAAGTTACAGTTTTTTTTCATTTGTTTTTTTGCGGCTTCTTATTTTTATTTTAATGATGCTTGCATAAATCAACTGAAAATATTATCTTTGCAGTTGCAAATTCTTAACAAATATGACAGCACTCAAAGACGAATTAATGACCATTAAAGAGGCCAGCGCATGGGCAAGCAACCTCATTGGAAAGGAGGTAACTCCTGCCAATATTTCCTATCTTGTTCAATACGGAAGAATTAAAAAGATTGGGGACAATGGTTCTGCGCAAGTGTCCGAACGCGACCTTTTAACTTATTATAATATTTATAACCTTTCAAGAGAAAATAATTTTAAAGAGCGGCTTGGCAATGACCTTAATTGGGCATTGTCGTTTGACCAATGCAAAGAAGCAGAAACCACAAAACATGTGCATCTACTTCATCCTTATAAAGGAAAATTTATTCCGCAATTAGTTGAATATTTTCTCGATAATCATATAGATAAATTTAAAACAGAAACGTTTTTCAAAAAAGGAGTTATTGTTTTAGACCCATTTTCGGGTAGTGGAACCACTTTGATACAGGCTTGCGAACTTGGAATGAATGCCGTTGGCATTGATGTCTCGGCATTTAATACATTAATCGGAAATTGTAAAGTAGGAAAATATGATTTTGCTGATATTAAAATCGAAATAACACGCATAACAAAATCGTTAGAAGATTTTATTAAACACTCTAATGTGATAGAGTTTGAAACGAACTTGTTGCAGGAATTAAATTTATTTAACAATCAATATTTTCCTGTTCCTGATTATAAATATCGTTTGGCGCAGGGCGAAATTGACGAAAAAAGGTATGGAGCGGAAAAGGAAAAAATGTTTTTGCCTGTTTATGAAAAACTTGTAAATCAATACAATATCAAACTAAAACAGGATAAAACGGAATTTAATAATTATAAAATTGCTGCATAAACAATGTAAATATGGACAGATTAACTAAAGAGCAAAGAAAAAAGGTCAAAGCAACCGGTTCAGAGATAGCAACCGCTTTAGCAAAGATGCTTTTCGCTCGTGGTCACCGATACCGAAAAAATGACAAAACAGTATTCGGGAAGCCTGATTTGACATTCAAAAAGAAAAAATTAGCTATTTTTATTGACGGAGAATTTTGGCACGGAAAAGACTGGGAAATACGTAAATGTGACCATAAATCCAATCAAGAATTTTGGTTGCCAAAAATTGAACGAAATATACAAAAAGGTAAATGAAGAACTGGGAAAGCAAGGTTGGAAAATTTTGCGATTTTGGGGAAAAGAAATTAAAAAAGATTTGCTATCTTGTGTTTAAAAAATAGAAAATATAATTAAACAATAGAAAATGGAGTTTAAAGAAAAAAATTCGATAGAAGAATTCGGCAGCAGCCGTTATAAAATGAGGATTATTAGGGACAAATGGGACAATGAAGACCCTTGTCAATTGTCTCTAATGTTCCAAAAGTCACCCAAAAGATAAAGCAATATGACAGAAAACAAAAATACACAGGGTTTTATCCCTCAACACGGCGGCTATCGCAATCTGATAACTTATCAGAAAGCCGAGATTATCTATGATGGTACTGTGTATTTTACCAACAGGTTTTTTACGCGATATGATCGCACCATAGACCAAATGGTGCAGGCAGCTCGTAGTGGAAAGCAAAACATTGTTGAGGCAAGTATGGCTTCTGCTACATCAAAGGAGACTGAAATAAAATTGACAAATGTTGCTAAGGCATCTCTTGAAGAGTTATTGATTGATTATGAGGACTTTTTGCGAACAAGAAAATTACCTATTTGGGGAAAAGAACACCGACTGACTATGCGATTTCGTGAATTAAACCGAACACCAAATGCTACTTATCAAACATACATTAAGGCAGTGGAAAACGAAAAGCCTGAAATTTGTGCCAACAGCATGATTTGTTTGATAAAAATTGTGTCTTACTTGTTATCAAAACAAATACAGCATCTCGAAAAAGATTTTTTGGAAAACGGCGGCTTGCGAGAGCGAATGACAAAGGCAAGAATTGAAAGTAGAAATAAACAAAATAATAACTATGGCAAAAGATAATTGGACAAAAGAAGAAACAATCATTGCTTTTAATGTGTATTGCAAAATACCATTCAAAAGTAGCAGTAAAACTAATCCGACCATTATAAAATATGCAAATATTATTG
>JAITTF010000237.1 GCA_031287215.1 Bacteroidales bacterium | reverse complement strand
TCTTGCAAAAATAAAATAAAAAATAAAAAAAAAACCTGATCCTACGCAAAGTGAGTGAAGACCAGGTAGATGATTTAAACTACAAACAATAGGGGGTTGATGCCTATTTAAAAATGTTCATTGAAATCCTCACCCTATGGGTAGAATCTTTGCGGATCAACAACTCTTCTTTAGCCATCTCTTTGAGCATACTCTCAACAGCCTGACGGGTAATGTCGGCGGAAAAGTCCACATAAACCGCAGGAGTACCAAAATGGTCGGTAAAATCGGTCAGGACTGCTTGCCAATCATTATAAAAACCACCGATAGTCATGCGGGCTTCTAATTGTGGTTTCAACAGATCTATAACGGCAAGCTTCTGTGCTGAAGTATAATAATCGGTTATGGAAGTGCCGCCGGCAGAGACTAATTGCGAAGGATTAGCAATAGTCATCGTTCTAATCTGCTGATTAAAATAGGTTTTGAACAAACCACCACTTTTTTCTACAATCCCATTCAAGTGTAAAATTAAAGTGTCAACATTCGCAACTTGATTAATGGTGTATAAACTATCAATCATAAATTGTGTAGCCGTAGGCAAATGAAGTCTATAACCTTTATCATTATAAAGGAAAAAACCATTCGTAACGGCAAGATGTGCATTTGCCGTATCCATGGAAACATAAAGGCAATCTTTGATGCCTACGACCAATTCGGTGTCGGTATAGAGCTGCGTTGCATAGTCTCCTGATTCGTCTTTACATGCGAAAAACGCTACGGAAATAAGGATAAATAATAAAATCTTAATTTTTTTCATTCTAAAGGTAATTTTGTCGGCAAAGATAATTATTTTTGCGGTATGAAAAGTGAGCAATTTATTTTTATTCCGGAAGTCGTATCTACTAATGATTCTTTGACCTCTATTGTGAATGATAAAAAGCTATCAAACAGTAATTTAGAAGATTTTACGGTACTGTTTACCGACTATCAAATCGGTGGAAAAGGGCTATCAGGAAATGTATGGGAAAGCAATTCCAAAGAGAATATTTTAGCAAGTTTTTACCTAAATTCTGCCGTTTTACCTAAAGACCAATTCATGGTGAATATTTTTTTTTCGCTTTCGGTGAGAAAAATGTTGGCAAAATACCTTCCTCTAGTGCAAATTAAATGGCCTAACGACATTTACGTTCACCATAATAAAATTGCCGGCATCCTCATCGAACATCATATTCTTGGTGAGACCTTAGACTACACGATCGCAGGCGTAGGCATCAACCTCAATCAGACCCAATTTCCGTCATCCGTTCCTAACCCTACCTCACTAAAATTAGAAACCGGTTACGATAACGGAAGAATCACTTTGATCAAAGAACTCTTCTTTTATGCTAATAACTATTACCAACTACTCGTTACCGGCAAATATGAGCAACTGCGTAAAGAGTATTTTTGGCATCTTTACAGGTTTAATGAAGTCAACACCTACCTCATTAATAACGAATTAATCGCAGCCAAAATCGTTGGCATTGATGGCTACGGACGACTGCAATTGGAGATGATTTCAGGTGAAATTCTCACCTGTGGTTATAAAGAGGTTCGTTTTTACTAATAATTCTTATAATTCGGGCAACAAATTAGCAAAAAAAAAGTCCTTAACAAAAGGCTTAGCGTTAAAAAAAAAACTATTTTTGCAACCCCTTTAGAGGTAAGCCATT
Source organism: Bacteroidales bacterium (assembly GCA_031287215.1). Classification (GTDB taxonomy): domain Bacteria; phylum Bacteroidota; class Bacteroidia; order Bacteroidales; family WCHB1-69; genus JAGVVH01. The sequence goes on along the minus strand of JAITTF010000237.1, from coordinate 2,121 downwards.
TAAAAAAATTTATTGACTTGATAAAACATGCAACCGTTATACTCTGTAATCAAAAAAGCAGTGCTCTTTGCAGGAGTGTTTTTGGGTTATATTTATGGTGCAAATGCTCAATATAACGGCACCTTAACCCTTGGAACAGGGACTATCACAGATTCTCATTCTCCGATATACTCTTATTACTATAACTCCTATAATCAAATGATCTACACAGCCTCTGAAATCGGGACAGGACACGCAGGAACAATCTGCAGCATTGAATTTAGAGTTTCTTCAGGGACTATTAACACAAACGTAAATGTCTATTTGGGACATACCGCAAAAACTTCATTCAACAATAATACCGATTGGATACCTCATGTTTTATTGACACAAGTTGTTTATAATCAATATATTAACTTTGCTTCAGGATGGGTAACATTAACTTTTGCCGTACCCTTTGCCTATAATGGAACCAACAACTTAATAGTTGCCGTTGAGCAACAAAATGGCTCCTACTCTATGGTCAATTTCTACAATACTACTCAACCCAATAACAAAACCCTTTATTATTACAGCGACTATAACACTTTTAATTACGCATCTCCTTCCTCAGGAACAATGATGACGAATAGAGCTAATATCAGATTAAATTTCGCTAATTGCTCCGAATCAATCAGAGTCATGAGTGAAACTCCTATCACTAATTGCAATTTTTTATATGTAGATCAGGGCGGTCTTTCGGGCAATTACAACAATAATCAGAATATTATTCAAACCATTACCTCCACAAACAACGAACATTTACGCATCTCTTTTCAACAATTCGCACTCTCTTCCGGCGATTACCTCTCTATCTATGATGGAAACAATATATCAGCACCCTTAATTGGGACATACACAGGCAATACACTTCCTCCCACGAGTACTTCGTCTTCCAATACTCTAACTTTTCGTTTTGTCTCTAACGCTACGGGGGTAAATGCAGGCTGGTTAGCACAAATCAATTGCCTTACATGCACTCCACAGCCTTCTAATCCGGGGTCTCCTTGTAATAATGCTTCTATTTCACCCTTTTGTACGGAAATCGTAGAGGGAGTAGAATATAACTCCGGCACCGGAAGCAATACCAATGCCGTGAATTTTTTTGACACAACTTCTGTAGCATGCCTTCATACAATCGATCATCCCTCAGCATGGTTTTACTTACGTATTAATAATCCGGGAAACCTACTGATGGAAATTTCACAACACCGACCTAACGGCAGTGCTATGGATGTAGATTTTGCTTGTTGGGGACCCTTCAATGCTGCAACTCCTAATGTTTTTTTAGAAAAACTTTGTTGCGGGTTTTATACTTTTCATACTGCTTATCACTCTTCTCACCATCCTACTAATGGAAATCATAACGGAAATACCGGAGGTTATCCTTTCGGTAATTTAATAGACTGTAGTTACGATGTCTCCAATACCGAATGGTGTTATATTCCCAATGCTCAAGTAGGAGAGTTTTATCTGATATTAATCACCAATTTTGGTGGAAGTGCCGGAACAGTTTCATTCCAACAAGTCAATACTAACTACACTTCAGGAACTTCTGATTGTTCATTAGTATCGACTGCCGGCAATAATGGACCCTACTGTGTTGGAGATACTATCCAACTATTGTGCCAAACCTCAGAACTCTCCATGACTTATCTGTGGAGTGGACCTAACGGTTTTTCTTCTACTTTGCAAAATCCTATCATTCCTAACGCTACTCTCTTAAACAATGGCACTTATACAGTTATGGTGTCTGTGGGTACAGATTCTACTACAGCAGTTACGGAAGTAATAGTCAATGAAATTCCGGACGTCCATATTACTGCCTCTGCTTTGGAAATGTGCTCCGGTGGTAGCCTTACACTTACTGCATCAGGAGCAGAGTCCTACCAATGGAGCATAGGTAGTAATAGTTCTAATCCAATTCTCAATATTTCAATGGTAACATTCGTTGAACTCACTTATGTTCAATACGCCGTTACAGGCATTTCCAATGGATGTAGTAATGTTGATACCATTACTATTTGTGTTATTAATCGCCCTGACACCACTCGCGTCAGTGCAGAAATTTGCTTCGGAGAAACTTACCAACAACACAATTTT
>JAITTF010000210.1 GCA_031287215.1 Bacteroidales bacterium | reverse complement strand
GACATTGAACATGTGCGTTCTCAAAATGATAAAGAGGATACAGAGAAAATAAAAGGTAAACCAGAAGATTGGATGCAAGATATTCTAGAATATTTTGTTGGTTCAGCAGACATAGATATTGCTAAAGAATTTATAAAAGGAAAAGTCGTCACGGATGGGGAGAAAGAAATTAATGAAATTTGTAAAAAATTAATTGAGTTTAGTAACGAAACAAACAAGGAGCATAAGAAGAATAAATTCAACACGGCTTTTGATTTAGTTCAAGAATATTTCAAAGAAAGTGAAAAACCAGATAATATTGATACCATCTGTAATTTGGCATTACTTGATGCTAAGACTAATCGAAGTTATGGCAATGCGTTTTTCCCAATAAAACGTAAAAGAATTATTGAAAATGACAGAAACGGTATATTTGTTCCGATTGCTACAAAAAACCTGTTTTTAAAATATTATTCTAAAAAATTGGGAGAAGTAATGTATTGGAATAGAGAAGATGCCCAGAATTACTTCGATGCAATAAAAGAGACTCTTAAAGATTTCTTGCCAAAGGAGACGAAAAAATGAATGATAATACATTGTCTGCACAATCAGGCGAAAGGCTATCATTTTATAAACTATTTTTCGAAAAAGGTTATCGGTTAATGATCCCTATCATTCAAAGGGACTATGCACAAGGAAGGGAAACAAGCAAAGAAGTAAGAGAAAATTTTTTACAGGCTTTATATGATTATTTGGATGATAATAAACCAAACAGAGATTTAGACTTCGTTTATGGTAGTTTGACAAATAATACAGAAAGAAAAACTACGGATTTCACACCGCTTGATGGACAGCAACGGTTAACGACTTTGTTTTTATTGCATTGGTATTTAGCACAAATCTCTGGAAATATGACGAAATTGCGATCCGTTCTATTTAACGAGAATAAATCCAAATTTGGTTATGAAACACGAAGTAGTTCTGAGGAATTTTGTGATGCGCTAATGGGAAATGATATTGATTTTAAGAAATTATTGCCTTCTGATAAAGATAAGGAAAACTGCTTGTCAAAGACTATAACTAATTCTGCATGGTATTATCTTTCCTGGAAATATGATCTAACTATTCAATCAATGCTTACAATGTTGGATGCAATTCACAAGAAGTTTGTTAATAATCCTGAGTTTTATGAAAGATTAACAGACAAAGAAAAGCCTATTATAACTTTTCTATTTTTAAATTTAAAAGAATTTAAACTGACAGACGATTTATATATTAAAATGAACTCAAGGGGAAAGCCACTTACACCTTTTGAAAATTTCAAGGCGAAATTTGAACAATATATCGAAACGATTAAGTATGACAGAATATTCACTATCAAATTTGGCAATACAACAAAGGATGTTTCTTTAAAGGAGTATTTTTCTTTTAAAATTGATACAGAGTGGGCAAATCTTTTTTGGAATTATCGCACATCACAAAATAGGGATGGCGATAATACTTTTGATGATGAATTAATGAATTTCATACGTGTAATTTTTTCAAGTCAATATGCAATTGAGCATGATACGGATGCCAAATTAGAGTATTTAATTGGAACTCAAATTGCAAAAAGAAACCAATCCTATACCGATGTTATTTCTTTCCACAAATATGAAGAATTAAATGCTTTAACTGAACCTGCTGTATTTTATTTAATTAATTCTTTTGATAAACTTGAAAACGGTAACGAAAGAATAAAAATATATTTGTCTGAATCTTATAAGTATTATTTTGATGAAAATACAATTTTTGAAAATGCTTTGAGGCATAATTTTTCTAACATGCAGGAACGGGTGTGTTTCCATGCATATTTAAAATATTTAATACATTACAACACAAATATAAGTGGCATCGATCAATGGATGCGGGTTATACACAATCTTGCAAACAATACAATTATTGATGGCGCAGATGAAGTAGCAAAAGCAATAAAATCCATTGAAAAATTATTGCCATCAAGCAATACTATAATTGATTACCTAAAAAAAGACAGTAATAAGATTGATTTTTTCTTGGGTGTACAGGTAACAGAAGAAAAAATCAAAGCACATTTAATTAATAAGACAACTAATGATTGGAAAAATCAAATCGAAAATGTCGAGAGAATCTCTTGGTTTGAAGGTCAAATAGGTTTTATTTTAGAATTCTCCGGGATTTTAGATTATTACAACAATCATAAAAATTGTGATTTTAACATGAATGATGAAAAAAAGTTTTTTGATTCATTTGTAAATTATTCAAACAAAGCAATTGCTGTTTTCAACAATGATATTATGGACTTTTCGTGGGAGCGATCCGCTTTGACAAAAGGCGATTACCTGATTGATACATCATCATGGAGGAAAAACTTTCTATCAACTGACAGTAATGCTAGAGATTTTAGTTGGAAGAGATTATTAAGAATAACTTCTAAAGAAGATCCCGCTTGGGATAGCCGCCGATCGTATGTAAAGCAAGTGTTTGATGATCCCAGATTAAGAATTGATAGTGCTGAAAGCATAAATAAATCTCTTGAATCTATTTGCAAAGATAAAACAAATGATTGGAGAGATTATTTTATAAATGAACCGAATTTAATTAAGTACTGCAAACAAGGTTTTATACAGTATTATAAAGATGATAAACATATACTATTGTATAACGCGTCACAGAGTAACCATTTGCATGCAGAAATGTATTCGTATTTTCTATTTAAACAATATTTAGAAGGGGAAAATTTACCCCCATTCAAAGCAATTTGGTATAATCCTGTAAAAGGCAGTGAGGATAATGCATGTGTTGTTTTAAATGATTATTGCCACGATAGAAAATATTATGAAATACGCGTTTACTATTGTGCTGATGACAACTTGCCAAATCCATACGAAATTAAATTCAGTAAATCTAAAGGAGAAAACAAACCAGAGGCTTATGGTGATGATATAAAGAAATTATTAATAAACAATGAATTTGAGTGGCAAGAAGAATATTCTGGTTATTATTATACTTTTACGAGCCATAAGAAAATTATTGACAAAGTCCTGTTGTTATGCAAAAGCTTAAATGATTTGTAAGCGGCAGATAAACAGGTAAATGCTTTTGAAAGGGAGCATTTAATACATTTTGGGAAAGTACTGAGTATTGGCTCGGACTAATATCTTTGAGCCTGTCAATAGTTTTGTGTAAATAAAAATATTTATTTGAACGGAACCCGTTCATTTCCAAACAAAATAGCGAACTGATTAAGCGCCATACCCCAATCCCGAATAGGCATCGTCCATTTCTTGGACGCGTTCCGCAGTGCCAAGTACATGATCTTGAGGATAGCATCATCGTTGACATCGGACTTGTAGAGTCCGCAGTCGAGCGGTTTCGTGTCACCTTGCGGAGTTGATAGTTAAGCGACTCAATCGCGTTCGTCGTATAAATGGCTTTCCGGATTTCCGGGGGATACTTGAAAAACTCGGACAGGTCATCCCAGTGGGTATCCCAGGACTGGTAGATCATGGGGTA
>JAITTF010000174.1 GCA_031287215.1 Bacteroidales bacterium | reverse complement strand
TGTGAAGTGTAAAAAAAAAAATAGTACCTTTGCAGCGGAGAGATGGCAGAGTGGTCGATTGCGGCGGTCTTGAAAACCGTTGAGGTGCAAGCCTCCGGGGGTTCGAATCCCTCTCTCTCCGCAGAAAGCCCAAAATATAGGGCATGCGTAAATAGATAAGTCCCGTAAAACTAATATTTTATGGGATTTTTTCTTTCTCTGAGGGAGACTTGAAAAACTTAAAAAAGTTGTTTATTTTGCACAAATGAGAATACTCTCCGAAAAAGAGCATTTTTTAGAATGAAAATATCGTGATACTTTTGCAGAAATACGAATATTTTGCAAACGATGCTCTTAAAATTTTGACCACAAAGAATGAGAAATAATGAAACATAATTTTGCATCCAAAATTGTGTCTATAATATACCAATGAAGTTGTCCATTGAGCTTGTCGAAATGAGGTAATGAGGTTGAGTGGTAGTTATCTATTGTTGTTACTGAGGTTGTTTTGTTGTTTGAATTAGGTGAAAATGTTTTTTTTTACCTCTTAAGACATTGTTTAAGAGGTTATTAAACCTGCGAGGTTATAGAATTGTATGAGTAGGTTATTCATTTTTTTAATGTTTCCTTGTGTATTGCAGACAATTTATTCAATGTTTCTTCTTCTTCGAATAGTCCTTTTTTACCTGTTTCGCGATATTTTGATGCCTTCATTTTTTTGCATTTTTTGAGTTAGAATTATACCTGTTTTTACACGACAAAAATATAAATAATTATGTGAATATAAATATATTATGTAAAGTTCTTAACGATTTTTAACTTAAATTCAATATATTGACAATCAATATGTTAATTTTTAGAGGTGCCCTAATACAATACAAATAGTGTTTATCTCTCGTATTCCATCGGAATAGGGAGTATTATACTATTTATCATACTGCAAAATCAGCATTTCGATCTCTTTCAACTCATCGCGGAGGGTGGCGGCTTTGAGGAAGTCTAATTCTTTGGCGGCTCTTTCCATCTGTTTTTTAAGAGATTTTTGTTTTTCTACTAACTCTTGTTTGTTGAGCATCTTATTGCCGGAGCCTTCGGCGGCATGGTGCTGTGGAGCCTCTTGAGGCTGATAGGGTATATTGGTGGAAAATTTGGCGTCAATAGAACCGGCAAGGTATATATTTTCGGATTTGATGGCTCCTTTAGGGGTAATGTGATGTTCTTCGTTGTAGCGCATCTGTTTGGTTCTGCGGCGAAGTGTCTCATCTATAGTTGCCTGCATAGATTTTGTAATTTTATTTCCGTAAAAAATCACGCGCCCATTGACATGGCGTGCTACTCTTCCCGCGGTTTGCGTTAATGAGCGTTCATTACGCAAAAATCCTTCCCTATCGGCATCCATAATTGCTACTAAAGAGACTTCCGGCAAGTCTAAGCCCTCACGAAGCAGATTTACACCTACTAAAACGTCAATAGCACCAAAGCGTAAATCTTTTAAAATCTCTACACGGTCAAGGGTTAATACTTCCGAGTGAATGTATTGAGTACGAATACCTATTTTGATGAGGTAAGAGGTCAACTCTTCAGCCATTCTTTTGGTAAGTGTCGTTACTAAGACCCTTTCATTTTTGGAAATGGTGAGTTCAATCTCTTCTAACAGATCATCTACCTGATTATCAGCAGGGCGTACTTCAATCATGGGATCAAGCAATCCGGTAGGTCTTACGACCTGATCCACCACGACTCCACCACATTTTTCCAATTCATATTTGGCTGGTGTAGCACTCATGTATAGTGTTTGTCCCACTAAATTCTCAAATTCATCAAAAGTAAGCGGTCGATTGTCCAAAGCTGCCGGCAAGCGGAAGCCATATTCTACTAAATTGAGCTTACGAGAGCGGTCGCCACCAAACATAGCCCCAATCTGAGGTACCGTAACATGACTTTCATCAATGACCATGACAAAGTCGTCAGGAAAAAAATCCAAAAGACAAAACGGTCTTTGACCCGGCAAACGATGATCAAAATAGCGAGAATAATTCTCTATTCCGGAACAATAACCCAACTCTTTCATCATCTCAATGTCGTAAGTTACTCGGTCTTCTATTCTCTTAGCTTCCAAATGTTTACCAATAGATTTGAAATAAGCTACATGTTTACCAAGATCTATTTGAATATCATGAATTGCCTGGTTCATAGATTCTTGAGATGTTACAAAAAGATTTGCCGGATAGATAGTAATTTCTTCTATATTGCCAATTTTCCCTCCAGAAGCAGGTTCTATTTCATAAATCTCTTCTATTTCATTGTCGAAAAATAGAAAACGATAGGCTATTTCACCGTAAGGAGGAAAAATATCGACCGTTTCACCTTTTACTCTAAACTTGGATGGTTCCAATACAAGTTCGGTTCTGGAGTATAGACTGTTTATAAACGAATGTAAGAGTTGATTACGGTCAATGATCATCCCTTTTTGCACATGCACCAAACTCTTAGAAAAATCTTCAGGATTGCCAATACCATAGATACACGAGACAGAAGCAATGACAATAACATCTCTTCTGCCCGACATTAAGGAAGAGGTGGTATGCAATCGCAATTTATCAATTTCTTCATTGATAGCCAAATCTTTTTCTATATAAGTATTACTGGAAGGCAAATAAGCCTCCGGTTGGTAATAATCGTAATAAGAGACGTAATATTCTACCGCATTATTCGGAAAGAACTGTTTAAATTCGCTATAAAGCTGAGCTGATAGCGTTTTATTATGACTTAAAATGAGGGTAGGGCGGTTGACTTGTGCCAGTACGTTAGCTATAGTGAATGTTTTTCCTGAACCGGTAACGCCCAACAATACCTGATGCATGTCTCCACGATTAAGACCTTCTACCAACTCTTTAATAGCATTAGGCTGGTCTCCTGCCGGTTCAAAAGGAGCTTCTAATTCAAAATTCATAAGACAATTTTAAGATTAATCTAATTTTAGTACTGCTAAAAATGCCGATTGAGGCACTTCTACATTACCAATTTGTCTCATTTTCTTTTTTCCCTGTTTTTGTTTTTCCAACAGTTTGCGTTTACGGGTAATATCACCACCATAACATTTGGCAGTTACATCTTTTCTAAGTGCTTTGATGGTTTCTCGGGCTATAATTTTACTGCCTATAGCAGCTTGAATGGCAATGTCAAATTGCTGTCGGGGGATTAATTCTCTTAATTTTTCACAAATTTTTCTCCCAAAAGGATAAGCATTATCTATATGTGTAAGAGATGACAAGGCATCTACAGAATCGCCATTGAGAAGGATATCCAACTTGACTAAATGAGCGGGTTTATAGCCTGAAATGTGATAATCAAAAGAGGCATATCCCTTAGAGATACTCTTTAATTTGTCGTAAAAATCAAAAACAATCTCTCCCAGCGGTAAATCAAAAGAGAGTTCTATCCTATTGGCAGCAATATAAACTTGATTTTTGAGTATTCCTCTTTTATCAAGACATAATTTCATGATGGGACCGATATAGTCTGCTTTACTGATAATCTGTGCAAAAATAAAAGGCTCTTCTACATGGTCAATCACATTGGGTGAAGGCATCCCTGACGGATTATGAACTTCTATCAACTCTTTTTTTGTGGTAATGACGTTGTAAGAAACGTTGGGCACAGTAGCAATGACATCCATATTAAACTCTCTATCAAGTCTTTCCTGAACTATCTCCATGTGAAGCAGTCCTAAGAATCCGCAACGGAAACCAAATCCTAAAGCAGCAGATGATTCAGGTACAAAAGTGAGAGAAGCATCATTCAACTGTAGTTTTTCTAACGAAGAACGCAGCTCTTCATAATCATCAGCTTCTACCGGATAAAGTCCCGCAAATAGCATGGGTTTTACCTCTTGGAATCCTCCAACAGATTGATCACAAGGATTTTCTACATGTGTAATGGTATCGCCGACTCTGACCTCTTTAGAGGTTTTAATCCCCGATATAATATACCCAACATCTCCTGCTAATAGCACTTTTTTGGGGTCCTGTTTCATTTTGAGTACCCCAATTTCATCGGCATTGTACTCTTTATCCGTAGAAAGGAATTTTACTAAATCGCCTGAATGCAGTGTCCCGTTAAGTATTCTAAAATAGGCAATGATGCCTCTATAAGAGTTGAAAATGGAGTCAAAAACAAGGGCTTGCAATGGAGCATCAGGGTCTCCTTTTGGGGGAGGGATACGGGTAATGATAGCTGCCAGAATTTCCTCTACGCCTTGTCCTGTTTTGCCACTTGCTTCGATCACATTTGACGCATCACAACCTATCAAGTCCACGATCTGGTCTCTCACCTCATCGGGCATCGCTGCCGGCATGTCCATTTTGTTCATAATCGGAATAATTTCCAAATTATTTTCGATAGCCAAATAGAGATTGGAGATAGTCTGCGCTTGCACGCCCTGCGTAGCATCTACCAGCAACAGAGCACCTTCACAAGCAGCAATAGAACGAGAAACCTCGTAAGAAAAGTCCACATGTCCTGGAGTGTCAATCAGATTGAGTATGTATTCTACGCCATTTTCTACGTAGTCCATTTGGATAGCATGACTTTTAATGGTAATGCCTCTTTCTCTTTCCAAGTCCATATCATCTAATACCTGATCTTGAAAATCACGAGCATCAACGGTATGGGTAGCCTGCAATAATCGGTCAGCTAAAGTACTCTTACCATGATCTATATGTGCAATAATGCAAAAATTTCTAATATTCTTCATAAGTTTGCAAAAATACAAAAAAAGAATGTATATTTGCACCATGAATTATAGAGTGTTGCACAATTTTGATGTTTGTTGAAAAAAATTAATATTATGAACCTATTAAAAGACAAAATTATTAATAAATTAAAAGCTATTTTTGACCCGGAAATACCGGTTAGTATTTGGGAATTAGGGTTTATTTATGATGTTATTATTAAGGATGATTTTGATGTAGAAATTGTTATGACGCTCACTGCCCCTAATTGTCCGGTAGCAGAATCTCTTCCTGAAGAGGTGAAAAATACGATAGCTTCCATTGATGAGGTCAATAATGTGAAAGTTACAGTAACTTTTGATCCTCCTTGGACAATGGATAAGATGAGCGATGAGGCGAAATTGGATTTAGGGTTCTTGTAACAGTTATCCTATGAAATCAACATTGTATTGATTATAACAACAATCAAAAATATTAATATTCATAAGTTTTACATCAAATGAAAAAGTCTGTTTTTTTTATTATCTTTATTTTATCTATCTTTTTGTCGCAGAGTGCACCAAAATATTTCTTTCAAGTATATCAAGTAAGTCCTGTTGATGAATCTATTAATAATTATTTAGCTTACGAGGATGCTTATTGCATTATTCTTTACAATTTCTGGGAAGAGGGTGGTAATGTGGGGTTTCAATTTTATAATAAAACTAATAAAGATATTTATATTGATTTGGATGACTGTTTTTTTGTTATGAATGGCATCAGTTTCGATTATTATTTAGATAAAACATATACATTTTCACGGAGTCATTTGACAGATATGTCTGAAATAGAAAAAAATGCCATAGGCATCAATGCTAAGACGAAGACAGAAGTTTCTATCAAGGAAAAAAAAACAATTTGTATTCCGTCAAGAACCTTAAAAATAATTAAACGTTACAACATATCTAACTCTTTTTACAAAGATAATATTTTATTCAAATACCCTACTTCACAACAAATAATGACTAATGTATTTTCAAAAACAGAAAGCCCTTTTATCTTCAGTAACCGAATATCATACAAACTTGAAAATACGACAGAAATAATCAAAGTCGAAAACAAATTTTATGTTTCTTCTATAACTAATTTGCCTTTGGTAGAGATGTTAACAAAGTATGACATAACTTCGCAGGCTATGTTGGAGAACATCTCTTCTTCAAACGAATTTTATGTCAAATATAAATAAATTGAACAGTTGAAGGTTTATTGTTCTTCGTTCCGTTTATCCACACCCCACAGCAATTTTTCTCTAATTACTTTAAAAAAATCCATATCTTCAAAACGCACGGTATTGATGTTGAAATTCTCTTTAGTAATGGTGAGCTTCGCAGCATTGAGCAATTCTGTTTGGAAGTGATCAATGGTAACGATAAAATTCTTTTGGCGACCATCAAAAGAAATTTTGAGCGTGGCATCAGAGGGCACTACTACAGGACGCACAGAAAGGCTGTGAGAAGCAATTGGTGTAATCACATTCACCTGACTACAGGGCGAAACGATGGGACCACCGCAACTTAAAGAATATGCCGTAGAACCGCTTGGTGTTGCAATAATCAGTCCGTCAGCCCAATAGGTATTGATTTTCAGTCCGTCAAGCCACACTTTAATCGAACTTAAGTAAGATCCTTCTGTAGAATGTAAAGTAATGTCGTTGAGGGCAAAATGGCAAGGTAAATGGTGTTCAGAGTCGGTTTCAATATGCAGTAAAGAGCGGTTTTCTATTTCAAATTTGCCGGTTTCCAGCAGGGTAATTGCCTTTTCAAAATCATTTTTATTTACACCGGTCAAAAAGCCGATCCTACCTGTATTAATACCTACGATAGGGATTTGGCTATCTTCAACGATATGAGCCGATTCGAGCAGCGTACCATCTCCACCTACCGAAAAAATGAAATCCGGTTTTTCGGCAGTATGGAACTGATTTTTATCAAAAAAAGTGTTTTCATTTGGCAAAATCGTCTTTAATGAATGAAAAAAAGAGACTTGATGTCCCTTTTGAGTAAGTAATAAAGACAACGTTGACAAGAATGCAACTTCTTCTTTTCGTGGTTCTCTGCTGTAGATAGCAACCTTCATGGGCTAAAATGTCTATTGATAAATTTTAGCTTCAATAACGTTGTTTTTCACCATTAAAGCATTTAAAGCCAGAGCTTTCATTTCATCTTCTCCAGGATATACAAAAATAGGAGCAATCCAAGAAATGTATGACTTAATAGCTTCTACTAATGGTTTACCATACGCTAAGCCACCAGTGAGTAATATAGCGTCAATTTCGCCTTTAAGTACGGCAGAGGCAGCACCCACCTCTTTGGCAACCTGATAAGCCATAGCTCCTTCAATGAGGATAGATTTTGGGTCTCCTGCTAAAGCATCTTTTTCAATTTTAATAGCGTCATTATGACCAAAGTAGGCGACGAAGCCACCTTCTCCCATGAGCATTTTCTTCATTTGGGTCAAGGTATATTTTCCACTAAAACAGGCATCCACGAGTTTGTTCATAGGTAATGTACCTGAACGTTCCGGAGAAAAAGCACCTTCACCATCTAAAGCCTGATTGACATCTATGACTTTTCCTTGTTTATGTGCACCTACACTGATTCCCCCACCCATGTGAACAACTACTAAATTTAAATCTTCGTAATTTTCATTATGTTCTTTAGCATAAGTTCTGGCAATTGCTTTTTGATTTAAAGCATGGAAAATGCTTACCCTTTCAAAAAGAGGATGTCCTGAAACACGTGCTAAATCTGATAATTCGTCCACCACAACAGGGTCAGCGATGTATGATTTAGGAATCCCTATAGATTGGGAAATACTATTGGCAATCAATCCTCCAAGGTTAGAGGCATGTTGTCCTGAAAAACCTATTTTTAAATGTTCTAACATCAAATCATTGATTTCATAAACCCCTGATGGGATAGGTTTTACTAATCCACCACGACCAATGATCACTTCAATATTCTCTAATGCGATGCCTTGAAGTTTAAGTTCTTCTAATATTAATTGTTTTCTAAATTCGTACTGATCTGCTATTTTCGAGTATTGAGACAACTCTTCTGTAGAATGTTTAATAGTTTTAACAAATAATTGTGCTTCACCGTCAAAAACGGCAATTTTAGTGGAAGTTGACCCCGGATTAATAGCTAAAATTTTACAACTCATAAATTTTATAATATTTTAAATGTTAATGTTTTATAATTGATATGCCGGTACCGATACTATCGACTTTTACTTCAATAATATTGCTGTAGCCGGTGCCTGCATTAGTTTGCGCCCATGCCACGTAATAGTAGGAAGAATCTTTTACAAAATTGCTTTGCGAGATATAGATATTCCAATCAAAATACCACTGTTTTCTGGGATGATAAAGCAGAACAGATTCGCTATCTCTGTCAAGAGCAGAAGGATGGTTGTGCATACTGAAAGAGTAACCTTTTTTTGTAAAAATCTCATCCCCTCCGCCGTCATTAATGGTAGCGTAAAAGTGAATCACATCCTCTCCTTTTGTGTAATCGGCTTGTAAAGAGACTTTTGGTTCTTCAAATCTTTGACAACCTATTGAAAAAGATGCCATCAATAGCAAACAGATATAAATTGTGTTTTTCATAATACGGCTTTAGTACGTTAAATTAAAGTGCAAAAGTACAAAAAAACAGAAGACGAAAATGTTTTTTTCTTTCTATAGGAAAATAAAAAAACTTTATTCTTCCAACAGATCCGGTCTGCGGGCGCGTGTGCGTGAGAGTTGCTGCTCTAATTTCCACTCATTGATGAGTTTCTCATTGCCGGAACGTAAAATGTCAGGGACTTTATATCCCTGATAATCAGCTGGTCGAGTATAAACAGGTGCCGAGAGTAAGCCATCCTGAAAGGAGTCGGACAATGCCGAAGTTTCATCGCTAATCACGCCCGGAATGACCCTGACGATAGCATCTACCATTACCATAGCGGCAAGCTCTCCGCCGGAGAGGACAAAATCGCCAATGCTCACCTCTTCTGTAATGAAGAGTTCTCTAATTCGCTCATCAATGCCTTTGTAATGACCGCATAAAAGGATGATATTCTGTAACATAGAAAAACGATTTGCCATATTTTGGTTAAAGACCTTGCCATCAGGAGTTGTAAAGAGTACAGCATCGTATTGGCGTTCTGCTTTTAGCTTTTCGATACATCGGGCAATAGGTTCTATCATCATCACCATGCCCGATTCGCCCCCAAAGGGATAATCATCTACGCGGCGATATTTGCCGTTTGCAAAGTCTCTGATATTATGGGTAAAAATTTCCATAAAACCCTTACCTATAGCTCTTTTTGGGATAGAGTAGTCGGTGATAGAGGTAAACATTTCCGGAAAAAGAGTTAATATGTCGATTCTCATTTTATAATTTTTCTATAATCATTAATCCATCTCTAAAGGGTAATAGAACATTTTTTACGCGACTGTCATTTTGCACAAAATTGTTAAATTCCTGAATAGCAATCGTATCTTTATCATTTAACGGCACCTCTGCTACTACTTTCCCGTCCCATAAAACATTATCAACGAGTATAATACCTCCTTGTTTCAAGAGTGGTAATATTCCTTCATAGTATTGGACATATTCTCTTTTATCGGCATCAATGAAGACCAAGCCATAACTTTTTTTTAAAGTTGGCAAAATGTCCAAAGCCGCACCTATATGTAGTTGAATCTGATCGTGGTATGGTGTTTGTGCAAAGTAACGAGCAATCATCTCTTCGCGTTCCTCATCCATTTCGATAGTATCAATTGTGCCGTTAGGGGGTAATCCTTCCGCAAGGCAGAGGGTAGCGTATCCTGAGTAGGTTCCTAATTCTAAGATATTTTCCGGTTTCAGCCATCGAGAGATCAGCGATAAGAGAGCGCCTTGCAGTTTTCCCGAAACCATTCTCGGACGCAACAGTTTTTGATGCGTTTCACGATTTAGTTGATACAACAACGGCAATTCCGGTGAAGAGTGTTCTTCACAATAATCTTCAACAAGAAACGGAAGCAGATCTATCATGCTTGATTAAACCTCTTTTTGAATGATATTTTCGACCTCCTTTTCGGTAGAAGTAAGTTTTTCTTTGCAGATTTTGATCAGTTCTGACGCTCTTTTGATTTGGTCTAAGAGGTCATCTACGGAGACATCTGCGTTTTCCATTTTCTTTACAATAGCTTGTAGTTCTTCAAAAGATTCGGTGTAAGTTAGTTTTTTTTCGGTATTCATAGAAAATTGATTTTTAGTTCTGCAAAAGTAATAAAAACTTTTTTATTTTTCATCTTATTTCGTTTTTTTTCTCTTACAACCTCTCTTTAAAGAACTTTTCCGATCCGGTTCGATAGTCGTTTATGGTGAAACTTTTGGAAGTAACCACTTTTTTGTCTTTGATTTTAAGTACAGAGATACCTGAAATTCCAAAAGACATACGATCAAGTTTATTGGTTTTATCTACTAATACCGTTTTGTGTGGATTCATAATTTCTTCGGAGAAAATGCCCAAAGCATTTTGCGATACTAAAATAGCGTTGTAATTACTGTTAATATAATTTGAATCTGGGCTGATTGTGATCATTTGGTAAAGTATATTAAGTAATGCTTTATTGCAATTTATGCACCCTCCGGGTAAAATAAACAGATATTCTCCGTCTTTAATTTCAAAGTCCCGAAATTGCTCTTTCAGGTATTGGTTGAAAAATTTGGTTCTTTTACTGTTGAGTGCCTCCTGACAGGAGCACCAAATAGTAGCTGTAGCTAACAGTGATAATATTACAATTTTTTTCATTTTTTTTCTAATTTATAGGTTACATATACCGGTATAATTATTGTTTTTTAAAGCTAATTTGTTGTTTTGAATGGAAATTCCTTCTGGAGTAATCATGATATGCTGGTAGCTTAAATATTTTGGCATTATAATTTCGTCTATTTGATGAAAATTTTTGTCCAATACAATAACACTCCAAGGGGCATCGTCAGGGCTATTTGTAGTTCCATCTCTATTTTCGTAGTTAATCGTTCCGCACGTAATGATGTAATAATAATCTCTATAACTATCGTACAAACAATTAGTATTAGTATAGTTCGCACAAGCATATTCTATATGAAAATTATAATCATACGTTTTACTCTCATCAAACGGCTCAATATCTTTGTTATGCAAGCGACTAGTAAAAGAATAAACCTCAGAATTACCGTCATTATGGGCTATCAATATCGAATCAATGAATGGAAATACAGCTACAAAATCTAAATTTTATTGAGAGTAACCCGAGAGGGCCAGTAACTCTGATAAACCATGTTTTTTGAGAGATAATTTTTAGGATAATTCAAGTATTTTTCAAAATGATTTAATAAAATGCTGTCTTTTGTTACAGTGATTTCGGAAAGATAATGAGAAGAAAAAAGTCTAAGTCTGGTTGATAAATTTCTCTGATAATCGTTTTCTTTTACGATGCCTAAATATGTAACGTAGTTTCTATTTTCTCCTGTTTTTGGCAAGGGTAGTAAGGTCATAAAACTCCAAAAAGTCAATGGTTTTCCTGCAAATAACCCAAAATTAGCATAAAGAGTATCGGTAATTATTCCTTGATTATTTACTCTTAAAAATACATTGTCTTGTTTTCCTGATTTACAAAATAAAAAAGCAGTAGAATCTTCAATTAGATAATTAGAAAGTTGTGTATTGTGTTGGAATAATGAAGTAGGTAATATAGAGTTAATACAGAAAGCCTCTTCAAATAAAGCAGGAAAATTGTCAGCATGATATATAAAATAGGTGTTTACTTGTGTTTGATATTCAGCATAGTAAAAAGATTGAATCATTTGAATATCATTTTTGAAGTGAACGGTACCACAAGGAGTGATCTTAAATACCTTGCCTTGATAAACCTTGCAACAAGAAAAAGTAGTTGTTATAAGAAAAAAATAAACAAAGTATTGGCAGTATGCCAATACTTTGTTTGATAATTGAAAATGAATAGGTTGCATATCTATTATGGTTAAGATTATTTTCCAGAGAAGAAGGGAATGTCAAATCTATTTGATTTTCCATCTACTGAAATAAAACAGATTACTGAAAAACCATTTTCCCCTTGTAATATAGCTTCTACTTTATATTCTCCGTTTTGAAGTTTGATTAAATAGTCAGTGTATTTTTCGGTAGATAATATTTGTAGAGGATGTTCGTCTAAATTGACCTTTAAAAAATAGTTTGCCACATCAGAGGCATCCATACTCTTCAAAGAAAAAATGTTGTCTATTGTGGCAGGAGAACCTACTATAATTAAACAAGGAAGACAACCACCACCTTCATTACAACACGCGCTTTGATCGCCTTGAGTGTAAATTTTTGTTTCGTTACTATAACAACATACCTTAATCGACTGATAAGGAGGTGTTGAACCTGTTTTTTCTGCATGAATTTTTTCCTCATTTTTCTCGCAAGCAAAAACGGTTAAGGCGATGATAGCTACTATTGAAAGTACAAAAGTACTTGATATGATTATTTTTTTCATGATATTAATTTTTTGTGTTATTATTGAAAGTTTTTCCCTTTCTCGCAGGGTATTACCGAAAAAAGTTCGGTAAAGGTCGTTCCGTTCCAGGTTATTGCGTTTTTATACACTCATTGCTTTCAAATTACAAAACCACGGACTGTTTTGTAAAGTCTCTGTAGTTGGTTTAGTCTTTATCATTTAGAGCTATGATAAAGACTAAGTTATCCAAATTCATGGATGCTGATCTTATAGTTAGTGTTATAGCCTCTTTCAGACTTGATAAGTTGC
>JAITTF010000102.1 GCA_031287215.1 Bacteroidales bacterium | reverse complement strand
TGCTTGCAGTTAAAAACTATTACATTCCCATCAATACATTAAGACTTAGCAGCAAAACATTCTGAAAATTTTAATATATTTGAGAATTATGTTGTAATTTTTGGTGTGTTGATGGGTTTTGTTGTATGATATAAATTTATTAATTCTAAAAATATGAAAAAGAATATTCTACTTTTTCTATTATTTGCAGCACCGTTTATAACAATAGATGCTCAAGTAAATGTGGTAATCAATGTGTTAGATAAAACGAAAGGGGAAACAAATTTGTCTTTTAGTGACTATTCGGCAATTCGGATTGATGGTTTCGCAGAGACAAAAAAAAATGGTAAAGTAGAAATCACAAGCGATAGTACATGTATTTTTGTTATAGAAGCTTTAGACCAACAGAATTTGGTTTATGCGGGTTTATTTAGAGAAAGGGATGGAAAACAAATACTGATGACTCCAGGAGATACAGTATCGGCTGTCATTGATTTTAGAGAGAATAAAAAAGACCGTTTTGAGGTTGTTTTTTATGGAAAAAATGAAGAAAATTATAATGCGTATTATGATCTGAACAAAGAATTTGACAGGGATCCAATAATGAGAATATCAAGAACTGCTGAGTCGTTGGAAAAATATATTCAAATTATAGACAGTGCATATACTTCCAATACAAAAAGAATCAATGCGACTTTAAAGCCATCTGTTCTGAAAACGTTAATGTTAGAAGAAGAAAAGACACATCTGTTCCAATATTTGTATTATTACAAATATTACAAAGAGCAGTCCTCTTCGGAGAAGTTCGTTATATCCGATTTTCTAAGCATTAAGAATCGTTACTTCCCGAATGAAATAGTTTGTGAGAATTCCCTCTATTTAAAAAGTAGTCCATACTCTTTCGGAATGAGTTGTTTGAGCTCTCTTTTATGCGAAGGCATAACTGTGGGAAATCAATTGATGGCAGAAACAGACACCATAGAAAAATATTTTGTTGGAGAATTAAAAGATTTTCTTTTAGCCCGGAATTACGGTTCCGCTGTCAATAGGTATAAAAAAAATAAAGAATTAAATGATGCAGATATGGATAATTGGTATCACGATTATTTCGAAAAAATCGCAGATGGTATTTCGAAAAAATATATTCAATATTCTTATGAACAGTATAAAATTCTGGGCAATCCTTTTCCCGAAAGTATATTAAAAGAAAAAATCATACAATTATCAGATAGTTCCGTTTATACTATTGGTAGTTTTTTTGAAAAATATAAAGGAATGCAGCTTGTGGTAGATCATTGGGCAACTTGGTGTGGTCCTTGTCTCTACGAAATGGAAATAGGAAAAGAAAATGTTCAAAAGTTAAAGGATGTAGGGAATACTTTTGTTTATATCTCGTTTGACAAAATTAGTGATTTCAATAAGGCTAAAGAGAAGGCAACGGAGGTAGGGATAATTGAGAATGCGTATCTTATTTTAGGAAATTTCAATACGGAATATGCAAATCACTTAAATATGTCTGATATACCTCGATATGTTATGATTGATGCGAATGGAAATATAAAAGAAATGCGAATGCATCATCCAAGTAGCATTTCTAACTTTTCTATCTATAAAAAACAATAAATATAATTTTTGTATCTATTTTGCACTTTTTTTTAACATGGAAAAGAAAGCTATTCATCATTTGTTATTGAAGTCTTGTTTTTTGCGAGATCTCGGATTGTTTCACGGCAAAATGGGCATTTCACTTTTCTTTTACCACTACTCCCAATACACCGCTAATCCGGTTTATTCTGATTTTGCTGGCGATTTGTTGGATGATATTTGGAAAAACATTCACAACCGCATGCCTGATACTTTCGAATCAGGACTGACTGGACTTGCTTGGGGGATCGAGTATTTGATACAAAATAATTTTGTTTCAGGCAATGGTAATGAAATTTGTGAAGAAATTGATGAACGTGTTATGAGCCTAGACCCTTGTCGGATAACTCCTAAGTTTATAGAGAAAGAATTAGAGGGTTTTTTACATTATGTCTTAATTCGCACTTTGGGTACAATTAAACAACATAGTTTCTTGCCTTTTGATAAAATGTATCGTGATGATTTGTTTCGTGTGTTTTTGTCTTTGCAACATCATGAAAAAATAAATAAAAGCTGTCGCCGACTTATCCAGCAATATCTTGATTTTGCAACTGACAAACAAGAGTTAAATTATATACCTCACCTTTCATTTTTTATTAATGACAGTAAAATAGATGAGAACAACATTTTGTTATCTCCGCTCGGATTGAGAAATGGGGTGGCAGGCATGTTGTACAAGCAAATTAATCAACTAACGTCATGAAGAATATATATATATTAGATGAGTACCAAAGTTCTGCAGAAAATGGAATCGGAACATTTTTACGTGAACTTTTGAAATGTTTTAAAGGATGTGATGTTTGTATTTGTTTAATTGAATTTAATTCTATCGAAAAATCATTTAAGATTAAGACTGATAATGCTCTCAACGAAATACATTTTCCGTTTTTTGAAAAAAATGGATTTTTATCCAATTTTAAAATTATTGATAAATTTTTTCGTCTTTATATTGAAGATTCGCAAGACAATTTATTCATGTTGAATCATAGTCCATGTGAGGATTTATTAACAGCGATAAAAATCTATTTTCCCCTGTCGAAAATTGTTTTTACGATTCATGATTTTGGTTGGACGTCTCGGCTATTAGGCGACTTTGACAAGTTGAGAGAGATAATATCCAAGGAGACTCATAAGAAGATAAAAGAGCGATATCAGCTGATTATTGATTATTTTCACGAAGAGCAACATATGTATGAAATAACGGATAAGGTAATTTGCTTGTCCGATGATA
>JAITTF010000096.1 GCA_031287215.1 Bacteroidales bacterium | reverse complement strand
GGGTGATGTTGCAGGGATAAAATCAGCTACTATCCAGTTAGATGGTGCTTATGGTTATGGTTATCTGAAGAGCGAAAATGGGGTACATCGTTTAGTGCGGCTCTCTCCTTTCGACTCCGCCAATCGCCGACACACCTCTTTTGCTTCCGTTTACGCCTACCCTATCATCAATGATGATATTGAAATAGAGATCAATCCGGCAGAAATTTCATGGGATACCTATCGCTCCAGTGGTCCCGGCGGGCAGAATGTCAATAAAGTGGAAACAGCAGTACGACTACATCACCTCCCGTCAGGCATTGTAGTCGAATGCCAAGAAACCCGTTCACAGTTGCAAAACCGCGAAAAAGCCATTCAAATGCTCAAATCAAGACTCTATCAAATAGAATTAGAGAAAAAACGCGAGAAAATTTCCGAAATTGAAAGTGCCAAAAGGCGTATTGAATGGGGTTCCCAAATCCGCAATTATGTTATGCATCCCTATAAAATGGTCAAAGACTTACGTACTCAATGCGAAACCTCCAACGTTACAGCCGTCATGGATGGCGATTTAGATGAGTTTATTAAGGCTTATCTGATGTCGGTACATTAACGAAAAGCTACTCAAATTGAAGATTTAAAATCATTACAACTTCGGTTTCATGCCGAGATTATACATGATAAATGAATAGATATCGGTCTGTTCTTCAATAGTTTTTGTTACGGGTTTGCCACCACCGTGTCCGGCTTTAGTATCAATGCGAATCAATTTTGGGGCATTCCCTGTATTGGAGGCTTGTAAAGTAGCAGCATATTTGAAAGAGTGTGCCGGTACTACACGGTCATCATGGTCTGCAGTAGTGATTAATATGGCAGGGTAAGGAGTCCCATCATTTTGAATATTGTGAATAGGAGAATAGTTGCGTAAATAGTCAAACATCTCTTTGCTGTCGGCACTGGTACCATAATCAGGTGCCCAATTCCAACCAATCGTAAAGAGGTGATACCGTAACATATCCATAACACCCACCTCCGGAATAGCAACTCTAAACAGGTCAGGACGTTGATTGACGCATGCTCCGATCAGCAGTCCTCCATTAGATCCACCGACGATAGCAATTTTTTGATTATTAGTATATTTTTGTGCTATCAGATATTCGGCTGCTGCTATAAAATCATCAAAAACATTCTGTTTGTTCATTTTAGTACCTGCACGATGCCATGCTTCACCATATTCACCACCTCCACGAAGATTCACCTGCACATAGACGCCACCTGCTTCTAAGAATGGGATTCTGTAGGTAGAAAAATAGGGATTTAAGCTCACATTAAAACCACCATATCCATATAAAAATACTGGATTGACACCATTAAGTTGTAACCCTTTTTTATAAGTAAGGAACATAGGGATTTTGGTGCCGTCTTTACTGGCAAAAAACAGTTGCTCTGTTACGTATTCTTCAGGATTAAATTGTACTTTAGGGGTAATATAGACCTCCGAAGTGTTGTTTTCAATATTATATTTATAAATAGTGCTCGGAAAGGTAAAAGAGGTAAAATTGTAAAAAATATCTTTTTCTTTTTTACTGCAACTAAATCCTACCGAACCAAGGGTAGGCAATTTGACCTCATATTTCATCTTTCCATCGAGGTCATAGACATAAGCATGATTGGAAGCATCTTTATCATAAGTAACAATCATTAAATCATGAGTAAATGATATGCTATTCAGTACGTTTTCAGATTCGGGTATAACGTCTATCCAGTTTTCAAAAGTTGGATTTGAGAGGTCTGCTTTTGCCAATTTATATTTTGGTGCTTTATTATTGGTAGAAAAATAGAGCGTATTGCCCACTACATCTACGATACCATATTCATAAGCATCATCTGAAGCAATTTCGATGATGGGGGCATCTTTTTTAAGCAAATTTTTCATGAACAGTCTATTCCCATTATTTGCCCCTGATTCATAGATAAATAAGACCGTTTCTTCTTCATTTACAGAAGCAGAATAAAAACGTTTTGGATATTTTGGATTTGCATAAAAAACACGGTCATTATCCTGATTATCTCCTAATTGATGGTAAAAAATCTTATGATTTTCATTCACATTCGAATACTCTTTTCCTTTTTCAGGTCTATCGTAGGCACTATAGTAGAATCCATTGCCATGCCAGATGGCACCACCAAATTTAGTCCATTCCAGATGGTCAGAGGTTAATTTCTTGGTAGCCAAATCTAAAACATAAATATCATTCCAATCCGAACCACTTGTAGAGACGGTGTAGGCTAAATATTTACCATTATTAGAAAAAGATATGCCGGTGAGAGCTACCGTACCGTCTGTAGAAAGTTTATTGGGGTCAAGGAGTACAGAGGGTTCTCCATCGAGCGTTTCTTTAACATAAAGCACGCTTTGATTTTGCAACCCATCATTTTTGTAGAAATAATATTTGCCATTTTTAGCAAAGGGAGTACCCAATTTTTCATAATCAACTAAATTGGTAAGTCGTTTTTTTAAGCCTTCACGGAAAGGAATTTGATTAAGATACTTTTCTGTAATTTCATTTTCAGCTTTTACCCAAACTGCCACCTCTTGAGTAGTATCGTTTTCAAGCCAGCGATAGGGGTCTTCAATGATCGTACCGAAATAGTCGTCTTTAACATCTCCTTTTGTTGCTATAGGATAATTAATTTGGTTTTTAGGAGTACATGCCATAAAAAAAAGTGTTATAATGACTGTAATGGTTAAAATAGTTTTTTTCATTTTGTATAATGGTTAAATATAGTTTTTTTATGATGAATGATTATGATTATTCTGCATCTTGATGAACAGGTTTTGCTTTGGTTTTGGCTTTCGCTTTTGATTTAGCTTTGACTTTAGGTTTAGCTTTTTTTGTAGTTTTTACTTCACTTGGTTTACTCACTACGGTCTGTTTAGAAGTATCGACTTTCAACGCATCATGCGACAGGATAGGTTTAGGATCTCTCAGGGTATAATAATTATACAATAGAGAAACTACGTCAGAGAGTTTATTCCCAATTACAGATGCTCCTTTAAGAGTAAAATGAATATAATCGCCACAAGCAAGCCCTTGTTTAACCCAAGAAATCATTGAGCTATTTCCTCCCATAATTTCATAGATATCCCAATAAGCAACCCCATAAGCCAGTACCGTATCTTTTAAAGTGGCTATGAGTTGCGGTAAATGTGTATAAGTGCGCAATTCTCCACCCCATTTAGTACTCATATCTGAAGGTCCAATGAAGAGCAACGTTGCCTCCGGAGCTACTTTTTGAAAAAACTTAATCTGTTGTGCAATTTGGGAGGCATATTTTTGGATACTGCTCTTTCCGCCAATGCCGGGCACCGAGTTACCACCAAATTGAAGAATAATCATCTTTACATTCAAAAGGTCATAAGCGGCTGTTAATGATTTTGGTTCTAAGGAAGAGAAGAAAGTGCCGGCAGAACCTCTGATCGGAATATTATCAATATTGACTCCATAATTGCCATCTAAAGCTACACCATAAATATCGGCAGAACCTTTGATAGACAAAATTACCTGATTGGCAGTCGTATCTAATTTCCACACCATCGTACGCACAAGGTCTTTGCTACTCCCAGGTACGGTTTGCTCATAAGTTTTACCATTTGCTTTTACGGTTACGTTGAAATTATTGTCGGCTTTATAAATTAAAGTTACCGTAGAAAAAATTCTATCTTTATATTCATTGTTTTTATTATCCTCTACAACCGCTCTAAAAGAGGTATTTCCTGAAACTCTGAAGAATTTTACCAAGGGTCCATACACATCATCTTTTGCCCGACTAAAATTGCCATAAGCAGCATATTTGTCGGGATTACCGGTACTGGATTGTGAAACCGAAAGGGAATAGATCGTCTGTTGGTACGGTAATAATCCGGGTCCGTAACCACCAAACAGTTTATGAAGATTATCCCTAAGATTATTGGTAATTCTATCCATTTCAATTTGGGAATCACCATAATGTAATATTCTTACCGTTGTATTAAGTTTAGCAGCATGTTCGGCAGCTTCAAAGAATTTGTCGAAAAAAGTAAAATCGTTGTTTGGAAAATACAAATGTATTTTATCCGTAGCGAGCATTTTGCGGTAATGTGCTAATGAATCAGAACCGACAGTTGTTTCTACGACAACATGGGTCATACTACTATCAATAGCGATATCAGCCTTATAATGCTCTGTCATGCTCACAATAGAAGGAAATCTAAGGGTTTTATTGCCAAAAGTAACCCCATTTTTTGGAAAAAAAACGGAAATAACTGCCAAAGCAATGAGGATACTGAAAATGTAAATAACTATTTTATACGACTTCATTTTTTTGAGGTGCTGTAAATTTTAGATTATTGTTTTTTTATTTAGTATTTTTTTTATTTAGTATTTTTAAGTAATGAAATCGTCTCCAAAGGATTTGGTGATTTAAACACGGCATTCCCAGCGACTAAGATATCGGCGCCTGCTTTCACAACAAGTCCTGCGGTATCTTGATCTATTCCTCCATCTGCTTCTATTAACGTATTAGCCTTATTACGAAGAATCATTTCCCTAAGACTTTCTATTCTATGTAACGAACGTTCAATAAATTTTTGTCCTCCAAAACCCGGATTTACCGACATTATTAAGACTAAATCTAAGTCCTGAATAATATCTTCCAAACCGGCTACCGGGGTATGCGGATTCAAGGCAACTCCGGCAAGCATATCTTCATTTTTAATCTGATGAATAGTCCGATGTAAATGTGTTGAAGCCTCCCAATGTACCGTTAGCATGCCGGCACCTGCCGCTTTAAAATCAGAGATATACCGTTGAGGTTCTACAATCATTAAGTGAACGTCCAACGGCTTTTCAGCCATGGAATGGATGGCTTTCACTATCGGTAGCCCGAAAGAGAGATTCTGCACAAAAACACCATCCATAATGTCAAGATGAAAAAAATCAGCCTCCGATTCATTCACCATTTGAATATCTTCTGCCAATCGGCAAAAATTAGCCGACAGCATTGAAGGAGCTATTAAAGGTTTCATACGATTATTTGATGCCTAATTTCTTTTTAATATCTTTAGGAATAGCATCTTTATGAACTATA
>JAITTF010000037.1 GCA_031287215.1 Bacteroidales bacterium | reverse complement strand
CGGAGATGTTTTCAACCGGATTTTCAATGAACGGCAGATATCTGGCAGAGCCTGGCGATGGTAAAACAGTCGGTACAATTAAACGCTGGGCGTGTGATTGTAATTTTGCCGTATGCGGTAGTTTCCTTGCCATTGAGAATGACAGATTATACAACAGGGGATTTTTTATAACGCCCGAAGGGGATGCCTTTTTTTATGACAAACGCCATTTGTTCAGGATGGGTGATGAAAATAAAAATTTTACTCCAGGGGAAAAACAATTGATAATACCATACAAAGAATGGAATATTTGTTTGATTGTTTGCTATGATTTACGCTTTCCTGTCTGGTCGAGGAATGTAGGAAAAGCTTACGACTTATTGATTTGTCCTGCCAATTGGCCGCAGGCCCGCGGGAACTCCTGGAATATTTTGTTGAAAGCCAGGGCTTTGGAAAATTATTGTTACGTATGTGGTGTGAATAGGGTCGGGGAGGATGGTCATGGGATTCATCACCGGGGAGATTCTCAATTAATAGATTTCAAAGGAGATGTTATCGCTTTTTGTGAACCGGATAAAGAAGGGGTCGTTACAGGCACTATCTGTAAAGAAGTTCTCGAACAGTTCAGAGAGAAATTTCCGGTGTGGCAGGATGCAGACAAATTTGTCGTCTGTATTTGATTTTTAGAACAACAATAAATAAATTCCGGTTACTTAAAAAACAAGAAGCCCAAAAGTAGAAAGAACGAAAAAGAAGGTAACAGGCTGATAATGAGAAATAGTTTGCATCGAATGTCCGTTAGTGCCGAGTAGCCAAAACGCAGTTTTAAGCGAATTTCAGCAGACATTCCGTTTCTATCTCGTTACCCATTTGGAACGGTGAAAAATACGGTAATTCAGTGTCGTTGATTGGCCGAATATAACGCTGTATGTCTGCTGTTTACATTATTACTCATCTTATTATTTGTTCTTTTAATGCCCATCACAACATATCTATATATATCTAGTTGACAAATCACGTTCCAAAATGCAATTATGTCAACCAAATGGATTTTTAAGGACAATTTGTCAGTTTTGTCATATCCTTTATCTGACAGTAAAAAAATGTATGACAAGTTGACAAATTTAAAAATAATTTATATCTTTGTCAACCAAAAGGGACTTGAGTTGTTATTGCATTAGCAAGCCCCAATTATATAAAGGTAAATTATTATGAATAAGTTATTTTCAGAACGATTTAAATCTGCTCGCATCTTAAATGGGTTTTCATTACAGGATTTGGCTGATGCTCTTGGTAACAAAATATCCCGTCAGGCATTACATAAATATGAAAAAGGGGAAGTGATTCCTGATAGTGAAATGATTAGTCATTTGAGCAAGGCACTTCATGTACCGCCTGATTTTTTTTTCAGAGATACAAAAATCGAATTAGGGGATTTAGAGTTTAGAAAACTAACGAAGTTACCTATAAAAGAGCAAAACAAAATAGTTGAGCATACTAAGGATATATTATCGAGATACTTAGAATTGGAGGAAATTCTTGGACTTGAAACAAATTTCAAAAATCCACTAAAAGATTTTCCTGCGATTTCCTCTTTTGATGATATTGAAAAAGCGGTATTAAAAGTACGGAAATCTTGGGATTTGGGATTAGACCCGATCTACAATAGTATAGAACTGTTAGAAGATAACCACATTAAAGTTATTTTAGTAAAATCAGAAGATAGTTTTGACGGGATGCAAACTTGGCTCAACCAAACTATTCCTGTTATTGTCATAAATGAGAGTAAGTTAAAATCAGCAGACAGGATTCGATTTACCGTATTACATGAATTAGGTCACTTGTTGCTTCCATTAGGGAATCTTCCTGATAAAATAAAGGAACGATATTGTAATCAGTTTGCAGCAGCAATGCTTATCCCCAAAGCCGCAATTCAAAATGAATTGGGAATATCTCGTAAAAAACTATTTCTTGTTCAAGAATTAGGAAAACTGAAAAAGCAATATGGCATTTCTATCCAGGCATTAATGTATAGATGCAAAGATCTTAACATTATCTCTGAGAGCCATTTGAATCAATTAGTGTTTATAGTGATGCATAATGGCTGGAAAGTTGTTGAGCCTGTACAATACACCGGAATGGAAGAATCAAATCGTTTTACTCAACTACTGTTTCGAGCATTGGCAGAAGAACTCATTTCTATGAATAAAGCTGCCGTATTGAATAACCAGTCTTTGGTAGATTTTCGTAAACAAATTACAACCGTATAATGAGAATCGCTATTACCGATGCCTGCATTTTTATAGACTTGCACTACTTGAAACTAACCAATCTTCTATTTTCCTTAGAAGAGGATATTACATACGTCTTTGGATGTTTATAACGAACTGTATCCTCACCAACAGGATATTTTATCAGTATTTCATTCTGTTGGAAAATTAACTATTCATAATATATCCGGAGAAGATAGAATAATTATGCGAAAGCAAAACTATCCAAAATCCTTGACAGAAAGCGATAAAACTGTATTATTTCTTGCGGAGAAAGTAGATGCGATGATTTTAAGTAGTGATAAAGTCATTAGAAATTGTGCAAAGAGACGGTCTATTGAATATCATGGAATGCTTTGGATATTCGATAGGTTAGTTGAATGCACATTACTTTCATTGTCAGAAGCAGCAAACAAATTAGAGTCTCTCATACGAACAAATATGATATATCAAAATAATGCTGAACTAATAAAGGAAATGGAGAAACGTTTGAAGATGTGGAGGAGTTAAACGCTTGATACTATTATTAAGTAAAAAAGTCTTGCGGAATCCCTTCGGCGAGTCCACCACTAAAATCCACTCTAATAGCGAATGTTATTTTTTTGCCAACGTGTATTTCCTTCTTGAATCTTTTCACATCGCTCGTCATATCCTCACCTATCTTAATTATTGGCGAATTTTGGACTATTCAAAATAAACGGAATATTTAGTACCTTTGGCATAGAGTTATTTGAACGATGGAAAACCAAAGCAGGTGAAAGAACTTCGCTCGTTTCCATATCGTTACCCTTTCTTGTTTTTCTTTCTCTAAAAATCTGCATTTCAGCAGATTACAATCAAATTTCTTGTTTCCATAAATACATATTGCTCCTGGACAAGAAAAACATCTTCCCCACGAGGCCTGGCATGTGGTGCAACAAAAACAAGGAAGAGCAGAGCCGACAACACAGTTACAAGGAGTTAATGTGAATGATAATGAAATACTAGAAAAAGAGGCCGATGTAATGGGGTTAAAATCCATTCAAAAGAAAGAACAAAATATTAGAAAAAACGGAAGTTTGAATTTGGAAAATATAATACAACTTGTAAAAATAGCAGAAGATACTTTAAAAATTAAAGAAGAAGAATATTTCATAGGCACAAGCGGTCAGTCTATAAAATATACGGCACTTTCGGCAGGTTGTATGGCTGTAACCGTTTATTTCTCCACTGGTGGCGGAGCAGGAGTTCATATGGTTATGCTTGAGCAGGGAACGGGACAATGGACAACATTCTATGATGCCATTTCAGATAAAACAATAACATCTATAATATTAAATTGTGATAGCTGGGGAGGTAGTGAAGATTGGAGAATAAAAGAAGGAGAAGATTCACCCAAAAGCACAGCTCAGTTAGTCTTTAATGAAGGTAAAGAGAAAACTGATTTATCAGATGAAGGCTGGAAAGAAGATAAAGAAAGTATCAAAAAATGGTTTAAAGCAAAATTAGGAGTTGATCCATTATTTAATGGAGGAGGTACTCCAGCATATACTTTCCCTTAAAAAGACACATTAGACTTGATGTTAATAAAACAAAACCAATAACGGAAAGGATGTTGTTTATTTTCAGAGGTATTGCAAGTAATTTTATGTAAAGCCGCAATTTAATATAAAATTGCAACATGTTATTTCACAAGATAAATTGAACCGCGACTTTACATAATGATATACTAATTATAAATTTTCTTATGTCCATCTCTACATAAATAGGGACATTCAGTAAAAAAGAATAAAATCCCAACGGATTCATTATGAATTAGTTGGGATTTTTCGTATCTTTGTGTATTACCTCGAAAATACGGTTTCGCTGCCAAAATCGGG
>JAITTF010000331.1 GCA_031287215.1 Bacteroidales bacterium | reverse complement strand
TTTTTTTGAGCTGGGGAAGAAACTAAAAACTAAAAATTAAAAATTACGGAAATTCATCGCCTAACCACAAAGGTTGCAAACCTACGGCATGCTGTAATTGCGGCCATATTCTCCTTTTCTACCGAGCTATTCATCCCTAACGGGATGAAAGAATGTGCCTGCTGCTCCTACATTCTGCATTCTTAAATTTCTAAATTCCTAAATTCCTAAATGCTCCGTATTCCGTCAGCTCCGTTCTCCATTTTTAATCACTAATCATTACACTCTATCGGCAAGCTATCTGTACTATATGGCAATTTGGCCGCTGGAATGAATGCAGCTCCATCCAACTCTAAAAATGCTTGCACAAAGATGTTGGTATTCGCCGTATCCGGTTGTGTGAATCGTGTTAGTCCTGAAAAGGGCAACACTCTGTTGTATAGAATGCCGGTAGTGGCATCCGTTCGGCTGACGTTTATTAATAGACTGTCAAACATTTGGGTAAAACTCTGCATCTGCGCGTGCAATACGTTTACTGAGAACGATACAGTAAGCAGTAAAAAGATGAATAGTTTCTTCATTTGACTTATTTTAGTTTAATTAATTGAAATGATGTTTTCTATTTTGAAAATAAAAAAGCGGACTTAATTATCCACTTCAGAGGCTTAGACTACCCATTATAACCGATAAGTAAGCCCACGTTTCCGTGAGCGTTAACTTATTCTTGTTATAATGTTATTGTTATTTCAAAATTGTCTAATTTTCTGAAGTAAGAACAATAGCGCAACGCTAATGATATTCTATCTATGTTATGTCATAAGAGTATTATTTTAAAGTGAATTACTACTTGATTATCTGTTAATTAATTCCCAGTGATGATTGTTCATGTCCTGAAATTCGATTATACCATGATAAATATCATAATACAGTACGTTTACGTTGTGAAATAAAAACAATGGGGAAAAGTCAGTCCCATGAAGTTCTATTACTTCATTATAATTGACACCATTAACATTCCTCGATACATATTTCTTTTCAAAATCAAAAAACACATCATCAATTCCTCCTTTCAAATGTGATTCATACTTTCGATGAATATTCTTGCGAGCTTTTTCTTGGTCAATCGGATACTGTTTGAAATGAATTCCAAATTCTTCTTGCAAAAAAATATCTAAAAGAAGTATGTTTTTTATTTCATAAAAAAAGTAATAATGATCAGATACTCCTCCCATACCAACATTTACCCAATCTTGCATAATTTTTTTTTCAGATTTACTTACCTCAAACTTTCGTTCTTCTCCCAATTCATTCCTAAAGGTAAGGATTTTGCCAACTGTGTAATGTGGCAAAAGTTTTGCCTCATCCTCTTTTTCAAATCTGTAGGTAACGGGGTCTTTGTTGCAGGCGCCGAAAAGCAAAACTGCAGCAAAAAACAATAAAATTTTAATTCGTTTCATGGTATAAATTTTAAAAAATTAATATACAAAACACACGAAGCAAAGGTACTGTAAAAAACAATACAAAATGCTAAAAAAATAAAAAAAATGCAATTATTTTCATAAGATGCTCTTTATTAATGATTAATGGTTAGTGGTTAATGATTAATTTTGCCAAATCAAGCTATCAATAATCAGGTTGTAGCGATAGTGTAACAGTCCCACATCCACAATATTTCCTGTTGGGACAATTATGTTTTGCAAACTGTCTGAAGTAAAAGGCAAGCGTGCTGCAGGTACAAATGCCGCTTCATACAGCTCTGAATAGGCTTGCACAAAGATGTCGGCATTTGTCGTATCAGGTTGTGTAAATTTGGATAAACCTGAAAATGGCAACACTCTATTATAGAGTACTCCGGTAGTGGCATCCGTTCGGCTGACGTGCATCAATAGACTGTCGAACATTTGGGTAAAATCCTGCATCTGCGCGTGCAATACGTTTACCGAGAACAATATTGTAATTAACAATATAGACAATTTTGTTAATTTTAACATTTTTTTTGTCTTGAATAGATTTATCTTCTTTAGGATGGTGAATTTTTCTGATTAAAGCCATACAAAGTTCATCTTGTCCAAAAATCACATAATGATTTTTGAATTGACATTTTATTATTTTCTTTGTCAACCAATTAGGAAATAAAAGTAAAAAAACGCGAAATGAAAATATAACAAATGTCATGAAACCTAACCAACGTGCTATTTGTATATAGCAATTCTTCATACATTTCAAATTAGTGGTTGATTATCAACAAACGAACTGTTTCATAAATACCATAATCCCAATCGGAATGAGTGCAGCAAGTTTCTTGGTAAAATCCACAAGAACCAAAACCCACTGTAAGAATCCCCAACGTAATTATAAGAATCCAAATTATGTTTTCTATTGTAAAATTGCATTTTTTCGTAACCCTATTTCTTTACATTCTAAATGTTCTCCTATTACTTCGTTAAAAAAACGCTTCCAAAGTATCACATTCGTGCTGAATTTCAAGGGTGTGAGAATTACGGCATTCGTACTTTTTTGTTTTGGCATTGTATGTGTAAGAACACCTATTCCTAAATCGTCCGAACAAAAGAAAATTGTGCACCTCATCCTTATCTTTTTTTCTTCATCTCCATCTTTTTTTTCTTCTTCTTCACCCCAATTATCCTCAATATAATCATTTGTTTCCCATTGAATGGCTATACCGCACTTTTGGCATTTATAACCATCGTTCCATTTTTTAGCCGATCAATACGCAAAACATTGATTATCTGTTGTAAGATGTTGCTGAAACTCAAATAAACTTAAACTTTTCGCTTTTGTTTTCATATCTATTTGTTCCTGCAAAGATAACGCTTTTTTTCTTATTTATATACCTAATATTCAATACACTTAAAAGATTTTTTTTAACAATTGTAAAATAAAATATCTATTCCATTTTTTTATGTACCTTTGCAAGGTGTTTTTCATAAAAAACAAGACTAATTTTATAATCAAATACAACATGCACGTGCGTTGTTTGATACTCAAAAAATAGCAAATGAAGAAACTTGTAATTAATATTCTATTGTTATTGATGCTTGCCTTTGGAGAAATGCAAGCGCAGACCTATCTCTCCTTAGATAGTTGTAGAAATTTGGCTATCACTAATAATGCACAATCAAAGCTTGCCAATATGCAATTGCAAAAAATGCGCTTTGAAGTGAATGCCTATCGGGCTAACTTTTTTCCTCGTATTTCAGCACAAGGCATGTACTTTTTTACTACTACCGATTTAAGATACCAAAAAAGGTATGATTTATACAATACTAATATTCCTGATGCGATCTCAGATTTAGATCTTCCCGATTGGACTCAGAGTTATCTTGACCAATTTTATAGCAGTGTATTTATTGACGTGGACATCAAAGTAAATCTTAATAATACTTTTCTGGTTGGTGCACAATTTGAACAACCCATTTTTATGGGAGGTAAAATTATTACCGCTTTTAAAATGGCTAAAATAGGCAAACAAATTGCTCAAGCCAATATCAAACGTTCGGACGCGGAGATGATCTATAAAACGGATGAAGCTTATTGGATGTACGTTAAAGTGATAGAACTACACCAAACGGCATTAGAATATAAAAAAGTGGTAGAAAATGTCCTCATAGATGCTAACAATGGAGCAGAAATGGGCATGATTTCCGAAAATGATAAGATGAAAGTGCAAGTCAAATTAGGGGAAGCCAATATGATGGTCAAGCAGACTGAAAATGGAATGCGCTTAGCCAAAATGAACCTTTGTATGATTACCGGGATGAACCTTTTTTCTTCTATTCTTCCACTCGATAGCTTACCTGATTCAGATGCTGTAATGGTACCGGAGGAAATTCCTGATGTTACGGTGCGAACCGAATATGATTTGTTGCAAAAACAGTTGGAACTCAAAAAACAGCAGGTCAATCTTGCTCGAAGTGATTTTTTGCCTCAATTAGGCATTACCGGTGGATATAATTATATGAATGGCATTATGCTTAATGAAACTAAATTGTTGAATAAACCCTCTTTTTATGCTCTGGCTTCCC
The DNA here is from genome assembly GCA_031287215.1 of Bacteroidales bacterium. GTDB lineage: Bacteria > Bacteroidota > Bacteroidia > Bacteroidales > WCHB1-69 > JAGVVH01. Next base: position 5,078 of record JAITTF010000331.1, on the reverse strand, counting down.
TCAAAATTCCAATTTCACAATGGGGAGAAGGCGTAAATCGGATTCGCTCAGCAAAAGCAGATGTCTCTATTGCCGAATATCAAATGGAAGAATCGCTTAACCTGCTTCAGTTGGAGATCCTAAAAGCATATAATACCTTAGATGAAGCCTCCTTGAAAACAGAAATTGCCAAAACCGAATTTCTACAAACCCAAGAAAACTTACGCATTGTTAGCGACCGTTACGAATTAGGCTTTGAAATTCTCTCTACACTCTTAGAAGCACAAGTACTTTGGAAACAAGCATGGAGTAAGTTTATAGAAGCTAAAGCCGACCTCCGCATCGCAGAAACGAACTATTGGCGGATAACTAACAGCAAATAACAAGTTGTTTGTATGTAACTTTAGAATCATCATAGCAAATAGGTTCTTTGAATGTGGTCAAATTTTTATTTATTTTTTTCTGTTGCATTTTTTTGTACCTTTGCAGATTATTTATAATTTATAGAAAATGGCAGGTTTTTTTAGTAAACTATTTGGAAATAAAGCAGATAGAGATCTTAAAGAGTTAGTTCCTATTAAGGATACAATACTTCTCGCTTATGAAAAGATAAAAAATTTATCTAATGATGAATTAAGAGCTAAAACATTAGAGTTTAAAGAGAAAATAGCTCAAGCAGTCAGTGAAGAAGAAAATAGAATAGCAGAGATTAAAGCTCATATTGATGCAAATTATGATATGGATGTCTCTCAGAAGGAGGAACTCTATAAAGAGATAGAGAAATTAGAGAAAAAAGCGTATAATACCACTCAAGAGGTTTTAAATGAGATTCTTCCGGAGGCTTTTTCAGTCATGAAAGAGACTGCCAAGAGGTTTAAAGACAATGAAATAGTGGAGGTTACAGTTTCTGATCGAGATAGAGAGTTGGCAGCCAGAAGAGATTGTGTAGAGATTGTAAGTAACAAAGCGTATTATAAAAACAGCTGGACTGCGGGCGGCAATATTATCAAATGGGATATGTGCCATTACGATGTACAGTTGATTGGTGGTGTAGTACTTCATCAAGGGAAAATCGCTGAAATGGCTACCGGTGAAGGAAAAACATTGGTGGCTACCTTGTCGGTTTATCTGAATGCACTGCCGGGAAAAGGAGTACATATCGTTACGGTGAATGACTATTTGGCTCGTCGTGACTCCGAATGGATGGGACTCCTTTACGAGTTTCATGGTCTTACGGTTGATTGTATTGACAAACATGAACCTAATTCGGAAGAACGCCGCAAAGCATACCTTGCCGATGTTACTTACGGTACCAACAATGAGTTTGGTTTTGACTATCTGAGAGATAATATGGCGCGCAATGTTACCGAATTGGTACAACGTCCTCATAATTATGCCATCGTGGATGAGGTTGACTCCGTATTGATTGATGATGCACGTACTCCTCTCATCATATCAGGTCCTACACCAAGAGGTGAACACCATGAGTTTGATACCTACAAACCTATTGTAGAAAAACTATATAATGCTCAAAAACTATATGTTACTGAAGTTCTCTCAAAAGCACGTAAATTATTAGCCGAAAATCCGGATCCCAAACCGCAGGAAGAAGCCGCCAAATTATTGCTCCGTGCTCATCGTGCACTGCCCAAAAACAAAGCCTTGATTAAGTTTTTGAGTGAACCCGGCATGAAACAACTGCTCCTTAGAACTGAAGGTTTCTATATGGCAGAGCAAAACCGCAATATGCCGATCATTGATGAAGAGCTGTTTTTTGTTATCGAAGAAAAATTAAATTCTGTAGATATTACCGAGAAAGGTATTGACCTTATCTCTGGAACTGTTGAAGAGGCAAAACTCTTTATTATGCCCGATGTAGGTTCTGAAATTGCTGAATTAGAAAAACTTAACCTTCCTAATGAAGAAAAAATCCAACAAAAAAGCGAGATTTATCGCAATTTTGCCGTGGCTTCCGAAAGACTGCATACCATTCATCAATTGCTGAAAGCTTACACGATGTTTGAAAAAGATGTAGAATACGTCATCATTGACAATAAAATCAAAATTGTAGATGAACAGACCGGTCGTATAATGGAAGGCAGGCGTTACTCTGATGGCTTGCATCAAGCTATTGAAGCTAAAGAGCAAGTTAAAGTAGAAGCCGCTACGCAAACGTATGCAACGGTTACACTACAGAACTATTTCCGTATGTACAAGAAATTAGCTGGTATGACGGGTACTGCTGAAACAGAAGCCGGCGAACTTTGGAATATCTATAAGTTGGACGTTGTGGTTGTCCCCACCAATAGATCAATTATTAGAAATGACGAAGAGGATTTGGTGTATAAAACAAAACGTGAAAAATATGCCGCAGTAGTCAATGAGATTATCCGTCTTTATGAAGAAGGACGACCTGTCCTGGTGGGTACAACTTCAGTAGAAACGTCAGAATTGATTTCTAAAATATTAAATGCCAGGAAAATAAAGCATAATGTGCTGAATGCTAAACTGCACAAAAAAGAGGCAGACATCGTAGCTGAAGCAGGACAAGCCGGTACGGTTACCATCTCTACCAACATGGCTGGTCGTGGTACCGATATTAAATTAGGACTCGGTGTTAAGGAAAAAGGTGGATTGGCAATTATTGGTACCGAACGTCATGAATCTCGGCGTGTTGACCGTCAGTTGAGAGGTCGTGCAGGACGTCAAGGAGACCCGGGTAGTTCTCAATTCTTTGTCTCTTTGGAAGATGATTTGATGCGCCTCTTTGGTTCTGACCGTATTTCAAGGGTCATGGACAGCTTAGGTTTGAAAGATGGTGAAGTGATTCAACACAGTATGATCTCTAAATCTATTGAAAGAGCACAGAAAAAAGTAGAAGAAAACAACTTCGGTACACGTAAGAGATTGCTTGAGTATGACGATGTCATGAATAATCAGAGAGAAACGATCTACCGAAAAAGACGTAATGCTCTCTTTGGCGACAGATTGGCAATTGACCTCTCTCAAATGTTTTATGATGTGTGTCTTGCTGTAGTAGAGAACAATTGGGACGCTAAGGATTATGACGGCTTTGCTGCACAATCCATTACCATTCTCGGTATAGAGTCGCCTTTTGACGCTACGGAGTTTTTACAAGACCGTCCTTCACACTTAACAGAAAAACTCTATCCTTTAGTATATGAGAATTATAAAAGAAAATTAGAAAGAATTAGTGAACAAGCATTTCCCATAGTAGAAAGAGTTTGCCGCGAAGAGGGACACCGCTTTGAAAATATTGCTATACCGGTTACGGATGGCAAAAAGACACTCAACGTAGTTGCACCTCTTAAAAAAAGTGTGGAAACTAAAGGTCGAGAAATTGGACTTTCTATAGAAAAAGGAATTACCCTCTCCGCCATTGATAACGCATGGAAAGAGCATCTCCGTGAAATGGATGACCTTAAACAGAGCGTTCAAAATGCCTCTTATGAGCAAAAAGACCCGCTGTTGATTTATAAATTAGAGTCTTTTGAACTCTTTACTCAACTATTAGTAAAAGTAAATGAAGAAATTGTCTCTTTCCTCAACAAGAGCGCATTACCCATGGCAGATAATACGCAGGTAAAGGAGGCACAACTTCCTGAATCAGATGCTAAAAAATTAAGTGCAGGACGTGAAGAGGTAGGTCGCAGAGTAGGAGGTCAAACACAAAGCAATACTCCTGTTAGAGTTGAGAAAAAAGTAGGTCGCAATGACCCATGCCCATGCGGTAGTGGCAAAAAATATAAAGCCTGTCATGGGGTAAAGATGAGATGAACTAAAATTCTTGCTATTTCTTTTCTTTTCTCTTAAAATCCTTTAAATCGTTGAAACTAACGCGGTAAACGAGAGCACCACCGGCAGCACCCCAACCATTATGTTGGGTAATATCAAGCATATTGTGGTTGTAATTAGGATCACTGGTATAAAAAGCCTTGAGACGCCAATTGCCTGATTCTGTGAGAAGTAGTTCTACACTAACGTCTCCCAATACATTACTGGTTCCTTCACGGTCGCTATTATCTACATATCCCAATGTGGTCTGAATGACAACCCTATCATTCCAAAGCGGTATTGAAGCATCAAAGGAGTATTCGGCATCCGAAAAATCTGTTTTACGTTTGAGGTTAACTCCCAGGTTGGCATATTTGAATTTCTGGAAAAGAAGTGTATTCAAAGTCTTGGAAAGCATATCCATACCCGCTTCTACCGCCACATTTTGGTCTAAATTAAATCCATTTTGTCCTCCTCCATTCTGGGGTACAAAACTGGAAAAAATCAACAAATAGGCAAATTGCAACTGCGATTTTCCTTTATCATCTAACCCTAAAGAGTTGTATAATATATTATTATCCTCTGTAGTCCCTTCGGAAAGTTCAAAAGTAAAATCAATATCCGGATTCATAAGACTATTTTTCAACACCACATAACTATTAATCGGAACTCTACGAGAAGAGTAACCGGGAATGATATCCTGTAATGAGGCTTGAGCTTTATGTAATGCTTTGATATCAATAGTAGAATTATAAATGCTGCCATTAAACATAATAGTTCCTTTCGGTACTAAGTCGAGATTTGCCACAAAAAGTACATCTACAAAAGCGAGCGTAAATTTGCCGGAAACAATATTGAGAATGCCGTTGAGGTCTAAATCGCCATCAGATTTATAGGCTAATTTCAACGGACCTTCAGCTTTGGCTTTTAAAGTACCCCCAATGGCAGGGTCAAGGTCAATTTGCACTTCAGCATCGTGGGTAATATCAAAGATAAAATCAAATTCCATAGTAGCGTGAGACTCTTCGCTCGGTTTATTCACCAAAACAGACTCATCTACCTTAAATACAACACCTTCTGTAGCAGAAACACTCTCTGCAAAGGTTAAGGGTAGATAGAGTTTACTCCCTGAAAGTGTTTTGAGATTCCTTCCCGTAAAGAGTATCTTTTGAGAATTGCCCGTAATTGCTACATTGCCGGAGACAAAACCGATCCCATAAAAAGGAATATCCGACTTTTTAGGGATATTGAGCGCCATTATTCTGTTCGTTTCGATAAAGAGATTGACATTAAAATCTTTAAAT
>JAITTF010000306.1 GCA_031287215.1 Bacteroidales bacterium | reverse complement strand
AATAGTTTGACGGTGCAGCAGGCTCTACTTAACTTGGATGCGGAAAAAGTGAGATTGAATGCCGCCAAAATGGAATTTTCACCCTCCCTTGAAGCCTCTGTAGGACAAAATTTTAGTTTTGGACGTGCGACCACCGCTAATGCGCTCATTCGGGACAACTATTCACAATCTTCTACCTCCTTCGGCATTAATCTGAACATGCCCCTCTTTACGGGACTCAAAAACTACAATAATCTCAAATCTCAACAAATCAGTGTAAAAGCCTCGCAATTTGATTTAGAGCAAAATAAGGAGACCATCACCCTAAACGTCATTGCCTATTATTTGCAAGTATTACTCGATATAGAGATCTATAATGTGTCGGTACAACAACTACAACTTTCGGAAGCGCAAGTAGATCGTATTCAGCTTCTGTTTCAAAATGGAAAATGTGCCGAATCAGAACTTTTTAATGCTCAAGCTATTGCAGCTTCGGATAAAGTGGTGGTTACTCAAAACCTGAATAACTATCGTTTAGCCTTACTGGATTTAGCACAATTAATTAATGTAGAAGATGTTGCCAATTTTGAAGTAGAACCGCTGGCAGATTCAGAAATCAATTTGTGGCTGAATAAAGATATCGATTTGCAAAAAACAGTCCATAGTAGTATCGAAAATAGACCTCAAATCAAAGCTGCTCAATTGCGGATTGACAAAGGACTTTTCGACATTAGAAGTGCCAAGTCAGGGTGGTATCCCTCACTCGGGTTGACTATGGGTTATGGGACAAGTTATTATTATGCTTTTGGCGATTCTATCCCAAATATAGTTTTTGGTGAACAGTTTCGCAACCACGCCTCGCCCTACATCATGTTAAATCTTTCCATTCCTCTTTTTGACCGATTACGTACCCATCATAATGTGCGTCTGGCGAAAATAGAACGGTTAACCCAACAAAACCGCTTGGAAGAAGATAAACGAGAATTAACCAAAAATATCTATCAAGCATTCTATAATGCAGACGCAGCAAAAGAAAACCTAAAAGCGGCTACACAAAGTGTAGAAGCCTCTCGGCTCGCTTTTCAGTATGAAGAGATGAAATACAATGAAGGTAAATCTACCGCATACCAATACAGTGAAGCAAAAAACAAATACCAAGAAGCAACCTCCCAAGCCATTCGTGCTAAATATGAATGCGCTTTTAGGATGGAAATATTGGAATTTTATTCACGGTAATTGGTTGTTGAAAAGATTTTTTTATATCAATATTTTTAGTAACTTTGCCGCCTAATTCGAAAGGGGTGCTTTAACAGGCTGAGAACAGACCCAATGAACCTGATGCGGGTAATGCCGCCGTAGGAAAATTGAATCTTTTTTTTCACATCCTCTTTCCATTTAAAATCATTATTAACTAAACACTTTAAGTTATGTTTCGTATTTTTACATGGAAAAAAAAGGATTTTTTTTCACATTTTAATCCTTTTACTATTGTTATAATAGTGCTCTTGATAAATGTGCCTACGGTTTTTTCTCAAAAAGATTCGTTAAATCCCGTGCGGTTAGAACCCGTTGACCTCCACTGGATCCGCCCAAGCGGCGAACAGCCCTTCGCCGGTACTACTGTGAATAAGGAGGAGATGGATAAAAATAGGGGTAATGGTAGTATTAATATGCTTTTTGAAAACATCCCTTCTATGGTTACCGCTTCAGATGCGGGCAATGGATTGGGAAATACTTACATGCGTATTAGAGGCATTGACCATACCCGTATTAATGTTACCATTAATGGAATTGAGCTTAATGATGCCGAATCTCAAGGTACGTGGTTTGTCAATATGCCCAATTTTTCCAACTATGTTCAAAGTATGTCTATGCAACGCGGGGTAGGTACCTCTACTAATGGGGCTGCTGCTTTCGGTGCCAGCGTCAATTTTACTACTTTAGACGATAGCCCTGCCAAACCCTTCTTGGAAATATCAAGTGCCGCAGGCTCTTTTTATACCTTCAGAAATTCAGTTACTGCCGGTTCAGGATTGGTAAAAGAGCGTTTTTCTGTAGTCGCTTCGTACTCTAATCTTTTGAGTAAAGGATATTTAGATAGAGCTACCGCCAATCTAAATTCCGGTTTTGTTACGACTCATCTAAAATTATTAGGCATTTATTCTCAGAAAAATTACGGCTCTCTGAAATTCAACATGCTATACGGTAAAGAAAAAACCGGTTTGGCTTGGAATGGTACAGACCCTGAGATGCTTGCCACCAACAGACTTTTTAACTCATGTGGTGCCTATTATGACGATGAAGGAAGACTCCATTATTATGATAATGAAACCGATAACTACCAACAAAGACATTATCAACTTTTCTATAATTATTCTCAAGCTGTCCATCCAAGTGTAAAGATTCACCAATTGTTTGATTTGAATGTAGGTTTGCATCTCACAAGAGGTTATGGTTATTACGAACAGTATAAAGATGACCGCAGATATTCCAATTATGACTTAGATCCTGTTGTAAATGAGGCAGGTAAAGAGTTGAAAAAAGATTTAATAACCCAAAAGGATTTGGATAACTATTTTTATGGTTTTACGGTCAATTTGAGTGATGATATTCATAACCTTGAACGCGGAAGTTCCATAAAATGGACCGTTGGAGGTGCCGTTAATTATTACGATGGTCAACATTTTGGGGATGTTATTTGGACACAAATAGAGGGTGTATTTACTAATCCTCATCGTTGGTATGTCAATACCGGCAAAAAATTACAGGCAAATGCTTATGCCAAAGTAGAATACAATCCCATAAAAAAATTATTACTCTATGGTGATATTCAATATAGATATATTGATTTTAAGGTGAATGGACAAGATGAAGATTTTAGAGATATTACCAATCACTATGTTTGGAGCAATTTTGTAAATCCAAAAATTGGATTTAATCTCTATTTAGACAATAAGTTACGCAATTCTCTGTATTTTTCTTTCGCCATTTCACATCGCGAACCTACTCGTGCTGATATTGTGGATGCTGCAAAAGAGAGAATGCCGATAGCCGAAAGACTTTATGACTTTGAATTGGGTTATTTGTTGCATTTTCATCAGTTTGCTTTCAATGCCAATGCCTATTTTATGTACTATCAAAACCAATTAGTGCTCACAGGAGAACTCAATGATGTAGGAGGCAGTATGATGGATAATGTGGATAAAAGTTACCGTACCGGAATTGAGTTAGTAGCTTCTTATCGTCCGTCTCGTTTTTTCCTCTGGAAAATCAATGGCACTTTCAGTATGAATAAGATATTGAATTATGTAAATTATACTATAGATTATAATTCAGATGATTATGTAGTAGAAAAATTAGGAACTACTCATATTTCATTCTCTCCTGCTATCATTGCCGGAAATGAATTTATTGTAACTCCTTTTAGACATTTTGATATCAACTGGAAAAATAAATTTGTAGGCAAACAGTACTTGGATAATACAAGCAATAATAATTTTATTTTAAAACCGTATCTCATTGGTTCTTTGCAATTTAACTACTATTTCAACATTCGTAAAGTTGCCGATTTGAGTCTGTTTTTTCTTATTGATAATCTCTATAATTGGAAATATTCCAGCAATGGTTCATTCTACCAGTATTATGAAGGCACTGATTTGTATCAATATGATGCCTATAATCCGCAAGCCGGCATCAATTTCATGACGGGCATCACTGTAAAATTCTAATCAATGGACATTCTTCGTATTATAGAGATTCTGGGTGTCATCAGTGGATTAGTTTACCTCTGGTTTGAATACAAAGCCTCTCTTTGGCTTTGGATTGCCGGCATGGTGATGTCTATTTTGTATATTTACATCTATTTTAGCAGCAAATTTTATGCTGATATGGGCATTTATATTTACTATTTGTTTGCCAATATTTACGGATTAGCGATTTGGAATAGACATAAAAAGGAGTCTCAAAAGCAAGATGCCAGTTTTTGTCATGTAAAAAGGAGCTATATATTACCCTTAGTGAGTGTTGCATTAGTATTGTGGTTGGTCATTTGGTTATTATTGACCAAGTTCACCGATAGTCCTATTCCTATTGGAGACGCTTTTACAACGGCACTCAGCATCACTGCCATGTGGATGATGAGTCGTAAACAGGTAGAACAGTGGTTGTTATGGTTTGTAGTGAATGTAGTCTCTCTCTCTATATATTTTTACAAGGATTTGTATCCTACTGCCGGACTCTTTGTAGTCTATGCCGTAGTATCTATTATGGGGTATATTAAATGGAAAAAATTGATTGCCTAACTGTCATGTTTGCCCTGCTCATTCTGTTTATCCTTTTATTTTTTCAAATAACAAATAGAAACAAAACAAAACATTTTTTTTACACAATTTTTTTAGTAAAATAACGTTGTAGGTGGTTAGTTTAAAAGATAAATGCGTTGTTATATATGGTAAAAACTATTAATTTTCGACTGTTGTACTTATTGTTATTGGTAATTTTCCTTTTGCAAGGGAGTTGGTTAAACGCTCAAGTAAGTTGTTCAGCAGCAGCTCCTCCACAAGTCGAGGCAGGACAGCCTTTTGAATACACATTAACGTTGAATGAACGACCGAACAAAATTTCGGCTGTAAATTTTGGAAATGTAAAAGTACTCGGGGGACCCGATCAAGTATCTTATAATCAGACTACTATTGATGCGAATGGAAAAGTGATTACTAATGTTAGCTTTAAGTTCACTTATGTATTACAAGCCGACAATGTAGGTTCTTTGGTCATTCCGGGAACATCGTTCATCGTAGATGGTAATACTGTGAAATCCAACAATGTAACCGTAAATGTGGTGCCCTCAGGACAAGGGAGAGCCGCAAATGGCAATCAAAATAGAACTCAACAAGCTCAAAGTCAAGGCACTCCACAATTAGCAGATAATGACGCTTTTATAAAATGTTATGCCTCTAAAAGCAGTGCTTATCAAGGAGAACAGGTAGTGTTGACCTATAAATTATACATCAGTGGGACCTTCAATGGTGGTTATCAGGTTACCAACATTACACCACCTTCTCAAAACGGATTGTGGTCTTATCAATTGGGAGATCCAAATGCCGAAGCACCCAGAACCACAGAAACACTTAATGGAAAACGTTATACGGTATTTGAAATTCGGAAAAATGCAGTATTTCCACAAAAAACAGGCGAAATCACGATTGCCCCCATGTCTATCGATTTTGTAGGGAGGGTGGTTTATCAAACCCAAAATAGTCGTTCTGTTTGGGATCAATTTTTTGGCGGGGGACAACAAGCTAAGGATTTTAATTTGAATCTAAAATCGAATAGTATTAAGCTGAATGTAAAATCATTACCAACTACTAATCAACCTGAAAACTTTGATGGTGTGGTAGGTAATTACACTATAAAATCCTCTTTAACACGTGCCGACTTAAAGGCTAATGATGCTACAAACTTAAAAATTACGATTTCAGGCAATGGCAATCTTCAACACATTGAGGCACTAAACCTCGTTT
>JAITTF010000288.1 GCA_031287215.1 Bacteroidales bacterium | reverse complement strand
GTGTAAATGTAGAGAAAAATATTTTTTTTACAAATTTTTTTCAGATTTTCGGGTTTCATTGTCCGATTGTCTTTACAGGCGAAGACGAAAATCGTAATACTACAATTTCACCTAAAAAGCAAAGCAAAGCAAGGATAACAAACCATCGCCAGAGGGGTTTCCCACTGATTTCGGCAGAAATTCTATCGGATAGGTTTTTGATATTGCCATCAATAATGCAGATCGTGCTATTTTCACGACTTTCTAATTCTTGAAGCTCTTTTTGGGAATAATAATGGAGATTAGACTCCTGTCGTGAGGCATTAAATGCGACAGTAGTCAAAGTATTGTCGCCTTTGCAAACGTCGTAAAACCCCGGATTTTCTATCTGATTGTGCAAATAAAGCAGAGTTCCCTCTTCGCTGCCTCTTTGTTCCGGAATAAATTCCACATTTTCTTGTGCAGCCCTTATTTTGAAGATCTCTTCTGAATTTAGATTTTTCTGTTTAATAGCTATAAACTCATCAGAACCAATTACTTGATAGATCTTATTCTGGAGTTGCTTCATAATACCTATATTGTGTAGAGGAACAATAAAAATGGCATTTTTGTGTGCATCTCCAAAATCGTCATCCAAGGCGATGGAGGATAAAAATACTGTTCCTTGTTGAGAAGGGTAAGCGGCAAGTAATAAATCACCATTTTCGAGCGATAGGATTACTTCTGCCGGATGAGACGAGTTTTGAGAAATGGGGCAGTAATTGGTAATGGTAGGCATATTGAGGTTGTTGTTGTGTTTCGTTAATGCCCCTTTAAAATAACGACTTTCTTCATTTATCTTTCCCGCTTTGAGGGATTGTGATTTCATTTCTGTATAGTTGCCGGTGCCTAATGCTGCTAATAATTTACTGTAAACCGGCAATTCAAGTTCTTTATTAGGAAAAATAAGGATATTGCCGCCCTGTTTTTGGTATTGAATCAGTTCTTCCGTTAAACCGGTAGAGATGGTTTTAAGTTGGTCTAAAATAAGCAAATCAGCCTTTTCAAAAGCGGCATAGTTGATTTGATCTTCGTCCATCTCTTGATAAACAAAAAGAGAATCACGACCAAAGAGAGCTCGTAGATATCTATTTTTTTTATTTTTACTTCTAATAGCAATTACATCAGAAACGTCGCTCACTTGATACGTAAAAAAGAGTTTGTCATCAAAAGTAACCGGAGCATCATCAATTTGCAACTCCCCTTGTTGGATGCCGGAAGTGCCGATACTGTATTGCATTTGGTAATCGGAATAGCTGCCTGCTTTGAGGTCAACGGTAGCTAAAGAACGTTGTTGACCATTGATAAACAATCTGATCGGCAATTTTTCAAGGTCTTGTTCGCCATAGTTGTGTACCCTCACGGTGAGGTCAACTTGCTGCCCTGAGACTAATACAGGAGCAGTAAACCAACAGCTATCAATCGCAATATTGTTAATCTCATTGGAGGCTATAGGCAATAGATAATAATCGGTAGCCGGAGCGGGAGTAAACTTATTAAAATCAAATTGATTTTTCTGAAAATCAGAGATGTAATAGTTATAACAGTGCGCATCTTGAGCATGAGAAGCAACATTTTGTTGAAAAGCGACTATTTCGCCCCAATTTTTGCTCTCAGGAGAAATCGTAATCTCGTCCAAACGATTCAACATCTCTTCTTTAGTCAAAAGTTTAGCCTCTTTTGCCGAGAAATCATTCGTAACTAATATAAATTGCGCTGTATAATCAAAAGCATTGACTACATTTTTGCCGGCATCAATGGCATCCTGTAATAAAAAACTTTCTTGTGATAGGGCACCCATTGAATAAGAGTTGTCGATATAGACTGAAATTACTTGAGAAGCAGTTTGGTCTTCATTGTGGTTAGGTAGATAGGGTTGAGTAAAAGCAAATACCAAAGCAGTAATTCCTAATATCCTTAACAACAATACGATAAAATATTGAATCTGGGATTCTCTTTTTGTTTTTAGTAATATATTTTGCAGTAATTTTACATTAGAAAAATAGCTTACTTTGTATCTTCTAAAGTTAAAAAGATGAATAATGATAGGTACTAATAAAGCAAATAATCCAAAAAAGAATAGAGGGTTTAGAAACTGCATATTAATGATGAATGATGAATGATGAATCTTGAATGATAAAACGGTTAGATGTGCTCATTGTTGCATCGTTGTATTACATAGCGGCTTTTTCTTTGAGGGATTCAAAGCCTTCTCCGAGCGTAGAAGAGGCATCTAATACCGACAAGAATGCTTTAGGGTCAATCTCATTGACAAAGAAGATGAGTTGTGGTAGTTGTTTTCTTGAAACTGTAGTGTAGATAATTTTCTTTTCGCTATGATTGTACATCCCTTCTCCATTCAAGTAAGTACCGCCTCTGCTTAAATCGTCCATAATTTTGAGTCTTATCTCTTCATATTTATCGGAAATAATCAGGACCGTTTTTGAGGAAGAAAAACCGGAAATTACTTTATCAATCACAACACCAGTAACATAAATGACCATCCAAGAATAGAGTGGAATCGTCCAATCTTTGAAGGCAGCAAGTGCAAGCAGCACTACAGCAGAATCTACCACGATCAGAATCGTGCCTAGTGGGATATGTTTGAAATATTTAGAAATAATAGTCGCGATAATGTCGGTACCTCCTGAAGTAGCACGTGTTTTGAATATCAATCCTAAACCAAGTCCCAGCAATACGGCACCAAAAAGTGCTAAGAGAAAATGGGCACTATCTCCGGGAATGAGCGGGTCATAACCGTATATAAATTCGCATAATGTGATAAATCCGGACAGAGAAACAATACCTACCACTGTTTTCATGCCAAATTTGGGACCTAACCACAGCGTACCGATGATTAAGAGCGGAATATCTAAACAGATACCCGACAAGCCGATAGGAAAATTGAAAAGGTGGTGCAAAATGATAGCAACACCATAAACACCTCCCGGAGCCAATTTTAAAGGAGAGATAAAAACTACAAATCCTACTGCCATAATAAAAGTCCCTACTAAGATCAAACCATAGTCTTTGGCTAATTGTTTAGGACTTAATTTCATCTTGTCTATCATCAAGAAATCTTTAAAAGCTTGAAAGTGTGCCATATAAATATATTTAAAATAATCTGCAAAGATACAAAAGAAATAAATGCAGACGATATTAAACTATTATTGATTGGTTAATTCTTTTTTTGCAGTGCTATGAAAAATACTTAGCTATCCGATAGAGAGCAAAATCTTTGTCTCTTACCCCGTAATTATTAGAAATAAACCTTTCAATTTTCCCATTTAATCGTTCTGCCTTGGCATTGGTAGTTCCTTTTTTGAAATA
>JAITTF010000284.1 GCA_031287215.1 Bacteroidales bacterium | reverse complement strand
ATATTTTTTTATTTGTATTAATAATTATAATTTATCTTTAATGGATATCAATAAATCTTTAATTTTCTGCAAGGTTTCGGCGATCGTAGCTTCACGATTTTCCTCAATCAGGTTGCTTTTTATTGCCTCTTTTGCACCTTTGATGGTATAACCTTTATTTTTGATTAAAAAGTAGATCGTTTTCAGAATTTCAATATCATTTTTAGTATAAAATCGAGTCCCTTTTTTATTGCGGTAAGGGTGAAGTAGTTCGGTCTCTTTTTCCCAATATCTTAAAAGAGAAGGTGCTACGTCAAACATTTTGGCTGTTTCGCTGATACTGTAATAATTTTTTTCTAACGCCTCATTCATCTTCTCTCAGATTATCTCTTCTATTATCTTTTTCTTTAATGCTATTCCTTTTGTCGTACATTTTTTTTCCTTTTGCCAATGCTATATCTAATTTTGCCAATCCATTTTCATTGATCCAAAGGGTAGTAGGAATAATGGTAAAACCCCTTTCATTGAGTTTAATCAGTAGTTTTTTGATCTCTTTTTTTTGGAGTAATAATTTTCTATCTTGTTTAGGAATATGATTATTATAACTTCCGTGTGAATATTCACTCACGTGCATATTATGCACCCAAAGTTCGTTATTTGTAAAAGAGCAATAAGCATCTGTAATGGTTGCTTTTCCGGCGCGGATAGATTTTATCTCTGTACCGGAGAGCACAATACCGGCAGTAAGTTTACTGACTAAAAAGTATTCAAACTCAGCTTTTCGATTTTTTATTGTAATCTGTCCTGTATTATTTCTCTTTCCCATACTGCCTCAATTAAAAGCGTGCAAAGGTACAAAAAATAAGGTAGAAATCTGTTATACTTTCGTAAACAAGATCTGCAATTTTTTTTTATATTATTTTTCTACCGTCACTCTTTCTGATTTTGTTTTGGCATAAGCAGAGGGGTAATACATAGCTTCACATTGCACTGCGGGAAGGATAAATGACCCTGCGTAAGTGGCTTGTAGGCGCACCAGAAAGGTCTTTGTAGCTCCTCTGGTTAAATCAAAATAGGTGAGCACTCGATCGTCTCTGAGATCTTGGCACGTATAATCTTTAGAGAGTTTTGTATTGTTCTCTTCGGTAAGCATTCTTTCGTTGAAAATTTCCCAGCCGGAAGGAATGATGTAACTTAATGCTATATCTTTGATGACGTTGAGTGCACTAATGTTGGTTACTTTTATAGTAGCAATAAAATCGGTTCCTTGTTTGATTTTAGTGATGTCTATGGCTTTACCACTTAAGTTGGTATAAATTACATTAATGCGCAGATCTCTTGAAATAGCGGGTAAAGTATCTCGTGGAGGTATATATTTGGAAGTTAGATTAAAGAAGAGTAATCCGCTACCATTGTTAGTAATTTCTATTTTTCCGGCAGCTTTTTTGGGAAGATCCATTTGATAAATGGCTTTAGAAGATTTGATGGTTTTTTGGGGTTCACCGTTGAGAGTCCAGTTAAAGTCTATCGTTCCTGATGTTTTTTCTGCCAACATTCCCAGTGCTAAGAGAGAGTATGCTGTAGATTGAGTTTCAAAGCGATTTTGTTGCGATAGTTTTTGAGCTAATTGTTGTGCTTGTGTAAAAGCTTTATCCAAATGTCCCATTAGGATCATAGTTTCCAATATCATTGCATTATCTCTGTCAGAAGAGCCGTAAGTAACACCTCCATAGTAGTCGGCAATGGTTGAGATAGTATTGGCAATCAACTCTTCGGCAGCCTTTTTCTGGTTGCAGAGCGCATAAGCCGCTGCTAATCTCCAACGGGCTTGAGTAGAGAGATTTTTACTCTCTTTAAGTCTGTTCATGGCACCCAATTCAGGGGAGCCTGCTAAAGCTAACGAATAGAGCCGATATGCCTGTCCATACTCTCCTTCGTAAGCAAAATAGTTCTCTTCAGTAGCTGCTTTCCAATTCTGAGCGCGTTTTTTCTGATATTTTTTCCATTTATTAAGCACAGATTCATTGACCTCATATCCTTTTTCTTTGGCTAAGATTAAAAAGTGCCCAACGTAAGTGGAGATCCATTCATTCGCAGAGGTTTGTCCCGACCAATATACAAAACCTCCTTCACTCAACTGCCGTGAATATAGATTTTTAATAGCAGAACGGATGTTAGTTTTTATCTGTTCATTCTCTTTGTTATCTACCTCTTTAAATTGAGCTATAAAGAGTAGTGGCATGGCAGCAGAGGTAACCTGTTCGGAGCAATAGTGAGGATAATTGTGAAGAAAATCGAACCTGCTATTGATATTGACTGCCGGAATACGTGAAATTTCCATTTTTACCCAATTATTAGGAGAAGATGCTATAAACGGATAACTGAGCATTGATTTTTCGCCTTTCGCCACAAGTCTATTTTGGCAAAGGACAATCGGAGGATTTGGATTTCTAACTTCGATTTCAATGGTTTCTTGGGAGGTTTTACCACCACCAGTAGCGGTGATTTTTACCTTTTCGATGCCGGTTTTAGTGCCGGTTTGCATATCAAAGTAGACCATCTGGTCACCGGTTTTAGCAAAATTAATTTCGGTATTATTATTTCCTTTAAGTTTTAGTAAACCTGTAGTTTCTACTTTGACAACGCATTTTTTAACGCTATTTTCCATAGCAAATATATTGACAGGTAGAGAGATTTCTTCGTCTGTGCTGATGACTCGCGGCAAAGAGGACAACAACATCAATGACGACCTCACCGGCGTGGTTTTTTCGGCTTTTCCATACGCATAATCTTGAGCAGCAACTACCATAGTGCGTACTGATCCTACGTAAACAGGCAGAGTAACTTTATGCGTATTATGACCTCCTTTAGCAAGTGTAAAAGGTCCTAAATATTTTACAATCGGATTAAAACGATTAGCTCTTTGTTCTCCTTGTTTTAGTTCACCATCACCTCCAATCGTAAATGTAGAAGCATATTTACCGGCAAATGCCCCCATAATATTGTCGTAAATATCCCAGGTATTGATACCCAGAGCTTCACGGATATTAAATTCTTTCCATGGGTCAGGGGTTTTAAAATTAGTTAAATCCAACAGTCCTTCATCTACGATAGCGATGGTATAGGTCATGGCTTTGCCTGATTTTTCTTTTATATCTACGGTAAACGGAGTTTCAGGGCGTAAAACATCGGGCATGCTAATTTGCGGTTCTAAATGAGAGTTTTTATTACTAATCAAGATCGGCACTACGCCATACATTCTGATAGGCATATCATTGGCAATATTGCCATGAGGTTGAATCAGCATGACGTGGATGTAGAAGTTAGGAGCCATCTCTTTAGTAGCTTTAAAAGTATATTTAGTATCACCTTTGCTATTCATTTTCACTCTATCTGTTTTGAGAATAGTATTCCCGGTTTCAAAAGTAATGATAGCAGTAGCAGTAGGAGCCGCCGGAATTATCACTGAAATCTCTTCTCCAATTTCATAACTACTCTTATCTGTAGAGAAGGATAACATGGATAGGTGGCTTGGATCGCTCTTATCGGCACGACCTTGCCATGAAGGCCAATCAACAATGACCGTTCCTCCGGTAGCATGTCCACTTTCACGATCTACTACATAAACCAAATAACGTCCCCAATTGGGATAATTGACTCTGAAATTAATAGTTCCTTTCCCGTTTACGGTATTGATAGTTCCTTTTGCTACGGGTTCATAAGAACTGTTATTCACATAGTTGGCAGAAGAGTAGCTGTCTTCTTCCCACCACCAGCTCCAGCCGATTTTATAAATTTTATACTCAATATTTTTACGATTGGAGAGTTTGCCTTGTGCATCTACAGTAATAATATCAAAACGGAGGTCTTTATCGGTTTCAAAATAGAGCATTTTAGGCCTATTAAAATTGATACCTACGTAATAATCAAAAGGAGAAAACAAAAAATTCTCGGAATAGATACTGGCATCACCACCTTTTTCAAACACTCTACAAACGAGGTTTGCGTTGAGCATACCGGGGGCACTTTTAGCTGTTGGTACTTTTAATTTAGCGGTAGTTTTTCCGTTTTGGTCTAATTTTCCGGTAAATACCTCTTCAGTACTATTATAAAACTTGGCAGTAGGGTTATTGAAAATGTAGTTTTCAAATCCTTTAAAATTGGCATTGCTCTTGGAGAGGGTCATTTCTATTTTTACAGCAAGGTCATTAGCAATAATACCGGTCAGCCAAGTGGCAGAAAGTGAAGCTAATACGTTGTTTGAAGAGGGATTTATGATTTTATCTGGAAGCGATAAATTGATTTTCAAACGGTTTGGTTTTACGGTTTCAATTCTGAAGGATTGATGAAAAGAGGTACCACCCACTTTCACATAACCATTCCATAATCCGGTAGGGTCATTAGCATCTGTAGGAATTGCAAAAGCGTAAAAATTATTCACGTCTTGGGTTAAGACTTTCTTAGTATAAAACTGTCCCTGAGGGTTGAAAAGTTCAAAACTAACGGGGTGATTTTTAGGAATTTTATTCTCTTTATCCTCCAAAATGAAGGTAACAAACAGGGTGTCTCCGGGTCTCCAGACGCCTCGTTCGCCATAGATATACCCTTTTAGCCCTTTTTCGATTTTTTTACCGCCAATATCAAACATATTGAGCGGTTTTTCTTGTCCTTCAATAAGTTTAAGGTAACTTTTCTGTCCGTTAGCTTCTGCTGTCAGCACAAAAGCTCTACCTTTTGACGTCATCAATGCGCAACCATCGACATCTGTTTTAGCATTGCCAATTTTCTGTAATTGATAGTTATAAAGTGTTAGTTCTGCATTGGCAATAGGCGCAGCGTCCATAATATTGGACACCGTAATCCACCATTGATTATTAGTATTAGACTTCGCAATTACACCAATATTTGACATCATCACATTGCGTACCGATTTTTTGTTAGAAGTCATATAGTAGGTAACATGGCAAGGGTTATCGACCTCTCTCCAATCATATTCATACCAATCATAATCATCATCGGCATAATAGTAGGGATAAACCTCATCCCAAGAAGCCTCCTCTTTTTCGGTAATTTCATTTCCTGCAATTTTGGTTAAATTATCCTGATTGTCTAATTTTTTATCCTTATTATCACCCAAAAATGAAGCTCCACAAGGGTAATTTGAATACTCTTTTTTGAAAGATAGTTCAATACGATAGATGGCACCTTTATCTTGCAACATCATCTCAGACAGGTCAATAGAGTAATTATTCCATTCGTTTAGATCTATGGAGGGGTCATGGTCTAAATGGAGTGTTTTTTTATACACCAAACGCCCTGACCTTCTCAAAGCGCTCCCTTCATTCAGATCATTATCCTGTAAAAACATGAGAATGTTAGATTCATAAATCTTAATCACCTTAATATCAATAGCTTTCAGTGAAACTGCTTTAAAGGGCAATAGTAATTCTTTAGCATTTGGAATAATATTACCGGCTTCTAAAATCACTACTTGAGGTTTTTCTTGAGCAATACGCACCTCTTTTTGAAAATCTACCTCAAGACTTTTGCCATTATAATTTTTGACCTCTTTATGAATGGTTAACATCAATTGGTCGAGATGGGTACGGTCGAACCAGATTTCGAGTTTATTAGCAGTAATTTGCCAAGAAAAGTCTGTAATTTGCTGTGTAACAGACATGTTGCCTGTGCCCCAATCTAAATCTAAATCATCATCATTGTTGTTTGCTTTTCCTATCGAGAGTGTAATCAAACCTTTTAAATCCTGAACTGATGACAGAGGGTCGGAAAAAGCAACTAACAGTTCGCTCTCGTCATCATTCATCAGTTGTACATCCATAACTTCAAACACATTTTTTGCCGGGATGATGATTTTTTCGGAACTTTTTTGTTCAATTTTCAACGCAGCACCATCCATTTCAATAGATAGCGTAACTTCAGAGGCTATTCTTTCAATATTAGCAGTTTTAAAAGAGAAAGTAGTAGGTTGGTCGGTACTTTCTATGGTAAAATCTGGGGCTTGTTGATTGTTGGAGAGAGAGAGTTTGAAAATTTTCTTAACATCCTCAATAGTAATATTTTCATTAAAAACAATTTTACCGCTTACGATTGCAAAATCAGGATCAATGACATCAATAGGAGCAACGGTAAATTTATAATGTAAACTTTCCACTTTAAAAGTAAAA
>JAITTF010000270.1 GCA_031287215.1 Bacteroidales bacterium | reverse complement strand
AGATTGTTCTTTATTAATTGGCGAGCAATTTTTTTAATAGCTTCACCAATTTCCCAACGGGAACTATAGTTTATAGCAATAATCAGAGTTAATCCTATATTGGATTTTGTCTTTTCAACGACACTCTTAAATTCTTTTTGGCATTCAATGGGCATTGCATCAAGATTACCAATAGTGCACAATCTTATGTTATTTTTCATTAAATTTTCCAGTTCGTTGCGAACAGAAGTTGCCATGAGACGAATTATTGTATCCACTTCATCCTTATTACGATTCAAATTTTCGGTAGAAAAAGCATAAAGTGTTAAATATTTTACGCCAACATCACTGGCTGCTTCTATAGCATTCCTCACAGCTTGAATACCATTCTGATGCCCAAAAGCGCGTTCTTTTCCTTGCTCTTTTGCCCAACGCCCATTACCATCCATAATAATGGCAATATGTGCAGGGACTTTGTTCTGATCAATATATGAAAATGCAGACATATCTCTTAAAAATAGTAGGAGTTGATAAGAAACAAGAGGACAAGGAGATTAATCTTTTGACAGCCTTGCCCACTTCTATTAATTACATCATAATTTTGCTAATCAATCATAGCAAGAATATCCTGTAACGGTTTGTTTTTAAATGCATTAATATCAGCTCTTATGGAAGCAAGTATTGCTTGTCCTTCCGTACTATTTGTGATTTCTTCGTATTCATCAAGCAAAGCGAGCAGAGAATTTGCTAAATCATCATTGAACATAATATCGGACAAATGATTGTCAGCATCAACGAACTTCTCCATTATCGGATTAAAATTATTGAAAAACAAAGCTGTTTTTAAAGCCAAAGAAAGAGTCATTCTCTTTTGATACTCCTCACTTAAATAGTAATAATGATCAACATACTCTTCCCCTTTTTCATAACTATATAAAAAATCATCTCTAAAAGCATACATCAAATCCATGTCAAATAACATGTTCTCTAACCTATTCTTTTCTGCCAAAATAGATTGAGCAGTTCTACAACTACAATCCATTCCACCCGTACAACCCATAGGTTCGCCATTCAACGTTGAACATAAGTCAACGGCCCCAATACATGGAGAGTAACATCTATCGCGACTATAAGCTCCTGCTCCATAGTAATTTTTTGTTGTTTTTTTGATCTCAAAACGATCTATTGGAGCTCTTTTATAATCATCTCTGTTTTTCCATACTTCAGCTTCAAAATTGCCTCCAACAGAAATATATGACCTGTTCTGTACTTCATCAAACACATAATTCTCAAGATAATAATTAATTTGATTGGTTGTAATTAACTGAACAGCGACTTTAGTATTTTCAATT
Organism: Bacteroidales bacterium; assembly: GCA_031287215.1. GTDB lineage: Bacteria > Bacteroidota > Bacteroidia > Bacteroidales > WCHB1-69 > JAGVVH01. The sequence continues at coordinate 3,604 of JAITTF010000270.1, read as the reverse complement.
TCAACAAATTTTAATTTTTCATTTTTTACAAACAAATGATGCATTATTTTTCATTTTTCTATACAAAAAACACTAATACCCTGAATATTTTCGTCTTTTACCGTAAAAGAATTAGACACAAGTTCGTTGCAATACAAAACAAAAGACATTGTTTGATCATCCACAGGAAGACCTTTACTGAAACAATAAGCTTTAATAAAATCAAACAAATAATTTTCTATTTTACCTTCTCTGAATAAGCCTTCTCGATTGTAACCATTTTTTGACTTCATTTGATAAATTTGAAAATCTTTTCCAATAGATTGGTCGTTTAAATTAAACGTGATCGTTTTTACTAAATCAGCCTGCGGCACAATACATTGATTACACTCTTTTTTACATGCCCCCACTGTAAATAGTAATGCAGTTAGGAATGACATTATACGTAAATTAAATAAATTTTTTTTCATATTTTTGGTTTTTAGTATTCGTAAATTAAATCAATAACTTATCCGTTTTTCCGAAAAACGTATGATTTTCTTATTGTCCGAGAGCTCGCATTTGCTAACAAAATCAAAACTATTCGTTAATATCTTTTGTTGTTAGTATGTGAAATAATCAACTTCAATTATGTATTGATATTTTTTTCTTTATATGCGTTTGCCCTGGATTCGGTTGCTTCGTAGCAGAAATTCTTCGTATCTTTGCATCCACTATCATTGCAACATTAGTGTAGTAGTGTTAGTTGGTGATCAAAAACTTAGCTGCTTTTGATGCCGAGAGGGGATTTGAGCAGGAATAGATAGAAATCAATTACTGCAAATAAATATCAATTCCTGCGTGAGCCCCTTTGTTGGTCAAGCCCCTGTCTTTCGGCTGCGACAGGAACTAAAGCTTGGTGAGGTTATTCTTTCCTAATTGCAGGATAGTTTTGTTGTTTTCAAAAAGGATTAATGCAACGATCAAAACAGAAAAAAGGGAATAGATACACAAAACAAAATGTAAAAGACAGTAAATAGAAATACAAAACAAAAAAAGGAATATGTGTTTAGAAAAATTAATCCAAAATCTTAATTTTTTTTGTGATTGTTTACTTCCCATTGTTTAAATGATTTTTCATGGAGCAAAAATACTACAAATTATAATATAAAATTAAAAAAACACAACATTTTATATAAAAACACAGTATAAATATTTTACACTAAAAAGTATAAATATTTTATACCATTGCATTCTTTCTTAAGTGTGATTATTCTCCATTTCCTCTCCTACCCACTTAAAAAAGTTAAAGTTGAGATATTTGGTTAATTGCTTAAGACGGAAAGAAGATATGTCTTCGCTGTTTTTTATTTTTTTGATGCAATAAGTAGTGCAATTCATCTTTTGCGATAGCCATCCTTCACTTCTTCCTTCCTCTTTCATTTTGAGTTTTACCATTTCACCGATATGAATTTTGTTTTCCATAGTTGATTTTTTTTATATGAGTTAGTATTCTCACTTCAACAAATAAGAAGGCGTGAAAGCCATCGTTATTTGTTTGTTGTGGAATCACGTATCAGGAAAGCACGTCTATATTCAAAAAACAAGTACGATGAATCCACGCCAAAACGTGGAACTCGTAACTTATCCTCGAATATAGGTTCACATTTTTTCCTGATTTCGATCACCATGAGAATAAGAGCCGAAGCTCCAATATATTTATTTTTTATAAAGAACGTATGAAATCTGTATAGACTCCTTTTTTTTATACAATTTATAGTGATGTATAATCTGAAAAAATACAATATTTTTTCTAAACTTTAACAAAGTGGGGTAAAAATACTCTTTTACTATTTTTCATCCTCCACACTGTACTTAATCAGTCCTTGTGCCGGATCTGCCACTCGTACGTATCCTGAGGGTAGGAAAAATGGAGAAGTGGAAGAGTGGAGAAGTGTGAACCCGTACTGTCCTATTTTATTGATTTTATAACCTCTATAAATTTTTGCAATAATTCATTTGGGTTTTCTGTTTTATAAAAGGAAGAAAAATCATAAATGTAGTCGGGTGTGAATCCTGAGGAGATATCATTTCCATTAAAATCGTATGTTTTTGTAGTATTAATAAATACCCGCATTCCGGAAGGCAAATTGACTACAAGCGGCTGTCCTAAAGCACCTACCGTCTTTTTGCCTAAAAATTTAACTTTTTTATTTTGAGTGAGCATCACAGTAAAATACTCGGTAGCAGAAGCGGTAGCAAGACCTGTAATCACATAAATATTACCTTTAAATCTTTGACTATCACTTGCAATATTTGCGAATTTAGCACCTTCTCCGTATTTAATATCTTCAAAAGCAGTATGGTAATAGTATGGATAATATTCTGTTTTATAAAAATCAGGAACATCTTTATCTTCATAATACAATATTTTTGTAGTTGCCCATGCTTTATGTAAAGCAATGTTTTTTCTCGTTTTTTCAGAATAGGTATAGATACTATCATTGTCTATCAAACAACATAATACATTAACAACAGCATTACCATCTCCTCCATTATTATGACTGACATCTACTATTAAATTCTCGTATTTTAAAATAGTATCATATTTTTGCCAAAAGAAATCAAAAAAATCATCATTACACTCTGTTAGGCTGATATAAGTGAACTTATTTGCAGTATCTACTACAAAAACATTACCTTCAATTTTACAGGATTGATCGATATAGTGTTTCTGATGTTGCTTTGCTGTATCCTTAGGTGACGGATAAACATCAATGTCATAAGGAATTGTTACTTTTTTAATTCCTTTTGCCGTAAAAACTTTTAATTTCAACTTAGTTTTATCTTTTTTTAAAGAGTATGACTGCATATCAAAATGAGAACCAAACATGGAAAAATCTATTTTAACTTCTTCATTAGAAACAGGGATGTATGGAATGGCATATTGATTAAAATAATCTAACGCTGATATTCCATTAATAGACAATATTTGATCATCTATCCTAACATCATTAGAATAGTGATATCCAATATTATCTATATAAATACTACCTTTGTCATGTTTCGTTTTTAAAAGGGGATAATTAACATGATGCCAAACATACTCAGGAAAGTTACACAGGACATGCCCATTATTAAAATGTGCCAAAAAACGATTTATAGCTAAAAAATAATCAAAATCATTTTTTGTTTTTTGTACTATGGGGAGGTATGCCCGATAAAGACTATCCATATCCAAACCCGGACAATTGTCCATATTAGCAAAATTATAAGACAACTCTTTCCAGATAAATGATAATTCATATATTTTTTGTTCTTCATTCACTCTATGAATATCTTCTTTCTGTGCCGAACAATAATTGATTGGCACTATTAAAAAAGTTAAAATGATTTTAAATAAATTGGCTTTCATATTGATACGGGATTTATTTTGGTTATTGTTGTATATGAACCTTTTCTTGAATGTATTCTTTTAAGGAAATCTCAGAAAAATCATGAGAACAATGAAAAGAGGATTCTCCTATTTTTGTTTCATAATGTTTTTGAATACAAGTACCATAACATAGCGGTAATTTATTGCAATTTAGACATTGTTCATTATTAAATGTAGTATCTGAAAACAATTTGCTCATAATTGTTTCAT
>JAITTF010000240.1 GCA_031287215.1 Bacteroidales bacterium | reverse complement strand
TTCTATATTTTCCTTTTCATTAAAGGTAGGAATAATGACTAAGTTTTTGGACATAAAAAATTATTTTTGAAGTGTTATTAATACCGGGAAATGGTCGCTATAACCGGCTTGATAGACTCCACCAGCGTAAGTTCTCATAGGATATCCGGCGTAGGAACCTGTAGGTGTAACCATATAACTTTGTTGGAAAACTTCAGCAGATTTATAGTGATAGTGATTGGGGGTTTTGGTCATCAGTGCGTAGGTCAACATAATCTGGTCGATAAGTTCCCATGTATCTCTGTAGGGATATGAGCCGATGCCATTTTTGTACATTTTCCACATAGGATTAAAGATGCAGCCGGGTTTCACATCGGCGGTTTTGCCGATAGTTTTCAGATTGTCAACAATACATTTTGAAGTAGGACCATCGTTAAAGTCGCCCATAATGATGACTTTAGCCATCGGATCAATACTATAGAGTGAATCTACGATATGGCGAGTCAGGTTAGCCGCTGCAATTCTATAGGGGGCACTTCTTTTCTCCCCTCCCCTCTTTGACGGGTAATGATTTACGATAAAATACATAGTATCAGTCTTATCCAACACTCCTTTGATTACATATTGGTCGCGAGTAATAAAACGAGGATTTTCGGTAATCAAAGGGTACCAAAATTCGCCCAGAAATTCAAATCTATCTTTTCTGTAGATAAAAGCCACATCTACGCCACGTAGGTCAGGGGAATCGTGATGTGCGACGCCGAAATTAAGAGGAGACAGTCTTTTAGTAGCACATAAATCTTCCAAAACACGTCTATTTTCAATTTCAGAAACGCCGAGTACTACTACCCCACCCTGATCTTTGCCCATATCGGCAATCACGCGTGAGAGGGTGTTTAATTTGGTCTGATAACGTTCATCTGTCCATTGATTGGCACCATTAGGAAGAAATTCTTCATCATTTTTAAGTGGGTCGTCTTCAGTATCAAATAAATTTTCTAAGTTATAAAAGCCAATAATCGCTACATTTTGATTTTGTTGCGCATATAGGTTAAAAAACAGTGAATTAATGATAACCGTAATTATAATCACTCCTTTTTTCATACAAAAATTATTTAAAATGTGGTTTTGTTCATGGTGCAAAAATACATAAAAAATTTGATATGAAAAAAAATATTATTTTTGCATTTTATTCTACATTATGAAAAGAGTTGATATTCTAATTTTGCTGCTATTTTTAGTCTCTTCTTGTGCCCGCATTGTGGCACCTGTGGGTGGTGCTAAAGATGTAGAACCACCGAAAAGCCTTTCACAAATCCCTAAAAATCTTTCTACTAACTTTGATACTAAGGTTATTAAAATCGTTTTTGATGAATATTTTACCCTAAATAATCCAAATGATAATATCATTTTTTCGCCCCCTCTCAATACACCTCCTACTTTTACTATTTCGGGAAAGAGTTTGATGATCAAGATGAGCGACACATTATTACCCAATAAAACCTATAATATTGTGTTTTCTGACGCCATCAGAGATTTTCATGAGGGTAATATGTTACCTCTATTTCATTATACCTTTGCTACGGGAAGTAGTTTTGACTCCTGTAGTTTGTCGGGCAAAGTCATCAATGCTAAAATGTTAGAACCGGAAGTAGGGATTTATGCTTTTTTGTATGAAGAAGATATAGACTCTTTGCCCACCACCACAAGACCTGTTTATCTTACTAAAACTCAAAAAGATGGCGGTTTTACGTTTGACCATATTGCTTGTCGGGAGTATAAAATTTTTGCACTCAAGGATATCAACAACAATTTAATTTTTGATTTACCTTCTGAGGGTATTGCCTTTGCCGACAAGATGGAGATGTCCCATCTTATGGAACCCACAGATAGTGTTTCTCATGCTGAAGACAGTATAAGAAAGGAAAATAGGTTGAGACATTTGGTAGAATTGTCATTTTTTGTGCAAGAAAATACCATTCAAAAATTAGAAAAACCAAAACAGACGCTCAAAGGGCAATATACATTTATATATAAACTACCTACTACTCAATTTGCTGCAGATTTACTGACTGAAGGCAAAAAACAGAACTATTTAGAGATAATCAATCCTACCAAAGATACGATAAATTGGTATTTTCTGGAGGATATTAAAGATACAATTCAGTATAGATTAACTTACGATGGTCTTCATTATGACACTATTACCGTAGCCCCATACTCAGAACCGGCTCAGAGTTCAGGTAGAGGAAGAAAAACGGAGAAATCGACCTCCTTGACTGTTACCCATCGCAATGCCGGTAATATTTATGCTCCTTTTGAGCTAAAATTTTCCGTTCCTACGCGGGCTATTGACTCATTTCCGGTTCGAGTAGTGTCCAATAGACGTAGTGGTAACGATACGTTATTCTATTATTTTGCTGCTACCGATACATTTAGCGCTTCATTTCCTCTTGTTTTTCCTATTGAAGAGAAAATTTCCTATCATTTGATGATTTTAGATTCTGTTTTTTATGGGTTTAATAAAATGTACAATGACACGATTAACATTCATTTTGTGGCAAAATCGGAAAAAGACTATGGCAATTTGATTATCAATTATGAATTGACAGAGAATCAATCTTATGTAGTCTCTCTATTAAATGCTCAAAATAAGGAAGTTCAAACAGATATTATAAATCAATCTATCACCATTACCTATTTGCACTTAGCTCCAGAGAATTATAAAATTAAGGTGATCGAAGATAAAAATAGCAATGGCAAATGGGATACCGGCAATTATACCCATAAAATTCAGCCTGAAAGAATATTTTACGTTAACAAAAACATCAAAATCAGAGGTAATTGGGATTTGGAAGAGACGTTTAAATTGGACTAATATCTATGCTTAGCATCTACCGGATTAGCATAAATGCCGAGAAAAATCTCCATTAAAGTATGCCTATCTTCGCACTCAAATGTTGCTAATTGTTGCATGCGTAGTTTAAAACGTTCCTTTTCTTCTAAGGTATAAAAAGTTGCATAACGATTAGACTTTGAACGAATGTCATGAGCAATATAGTTATTACAGGTCAATTTATAATTCCTACAAATCTGATAGTCTATCAACTCAGCCACTTGTTTGTTAAATTTGGAGTTAGATAGATTTTGGTAGGGCATCAAATCTTCTTTTGTCAGAAGATTTCCAAAATGAAAATGCACATCCCCTTTAGGTTGCATGATGCCGGTAAGGATACTATTGAAATCTTCATTAGATTTTTTAGTATAAGTACC
>JAITTF010000014.1 GCA_031287215.1 Bacteroidales bacterium | reverse complement strand
TCATCTGCATTACTATTGTTTTCTGAATTAGGCAAAACTACATCTAAAACTTTATATAAATGATTTAACCGCACCAGCGGCACAGATTCCAAATATTTCAAGACATTTCCGACTAAGAGACCTCTGAAAAAATCATTATAATTTCTTTTCGTTTTATCTTTTTCCCAGTCTAAATAATAGTCTACATCCGAGTAATAGTCATAAGCTTGAGCTACAATTTTTGGAATTAAGTTACCTTGCTCTCCGGGACGTAAAACAACTCCGAAACAATAATCATTTTCAACCTCGTTAGAATCATCCTGACTATTCATAGTTAAAACACCGAAATCGAGATAATAGACAATAATCGCGAATATTTTATTTTTCGAATACTTCTTATCAATTTTGCTTTCATCCAATGATCTATAGAGTTCATCGATAAAATAACTTAAATGATCATACCCTTTTCTCTCTTTAGCGGGAGTCATTTTATGATCGCAATCTTCCACAGTTGATAATCGAAGGATATAAGCGGTAAAAGCATTCAGAGCATATATATTATTTTCGTCCGCAAAATCATTTGTAATCTCATCCCAATTATTCGGCTTGGCGATATATTCGCAAAACTCTTTAGTAAACTCTCTATATAATTTCTCGATTTTAATCTCGGATTTATTTGAGATGTCTTTCGCTGCCACATTTATGCATTGTGTAATTATATCGTTTAGCGAAGCTTCATTTTCGGATTTGTGTAAATCTTCAATATTTTTGCACACTGCTTCATTTAAATGCTCTTTTAAACCTGTGTAGAAGTATTGGTAAGAAATTTTATTATCTTGTAAAATTTTTCGTAAATAATAATCTTTCAAAAAATAAGCCGAAAGCCTATAAATAATCTCATTCTTATATTTGTTTATTTCTTTGTTTATTTCATCCGTACTTTCTTTAGGTAATGTTAAATCCAAGTGGGGAAATTTCCCCTCGGGGAATAATTTTTCCAATTCGGATACTGCCAAACTCGGCTGTAATACAGCAGGTAACAAAAAAGATTTTTCCGTTGTTTTATTTTTGATTAACCGGAAACAACCTGTTTGGTTCTCCGCAGATATATTAGAATTTTCATAAAACAACCGATATTCCGTATTCGCAAAAATCCGTTTAACAGATAGATATTTATCACAAGCTTTCTCCATAGCTGTCTCAAATTCTTTTGTCTCATCTTTATTTAAAGCAAAAACAGGTAATATGGCGGTAAAGGGTATTCCCACCGCATAAATTACCCTTAAGATTTTATATAATAAATCCTTCTGTTCCTTAAGCCCTAATTGAATAGTATAACTAATTTTTATTTCTTTGCCATCTTCCGTTTTAAATAAAAATTTATTATTTTTATCAACTGTAGAATTTTCAAAAGATGGCATACCATACCTAACCATACAAGCCCATAGGGTGAGTTCGGTGCGTGGACCAATTTTTCTCACTTTTTCATTGTATAACTCCAAAGTACGACCAAATATCGCTGTTTCATCAACAATAGCGACTTTTTTCTCCTGTATATCACCTTGGTTCAATACTAGCCCTTTATCAGTTATTATGCGGATTTTTGATAATTCATCCCTTTTGTCGGCATGATCATTATAAATAATCGGCAAAAAAATTTTCGTCATTAGATGTGCACGCCGTGATAAAGCAACTATCGTATCATAAGTGTTGTCTATCAAAACAGCACGAAAAAAGCGCTCCAAAATTAAATAATTTGAACCACCGAGTTCTTGTTTAACTATAGTTTTCAACTTACCGACGGCTGTCGCATAGTCGTCTTTTTCTTCATAAAAAAGCCATTGTTTAATTTCGCCAAACAAAACTTTTTCAAAGTCATCCTTACAGTTTGCATCTGTCGGAGTGTTATTACAATGCTCTGTCCGCTTGTTCATCATCGTAAATCGACACCCCCTGTTTATTATTAAGTGTCGCTACATTTAATGATTCCTTGAGTAGCATTACAACACCCCTCTTATAAATTTATATCTATATATGATATGATTGTTTTAATAAATCGTACCATGCACCATTGTATCAGCTAATTTTATATCACACCTAATAGTATATCACATGTTCGTGAATGAATTATGACGATTTTGTTAATATTATAGAAAATGGTGCATGTTTACATTTTATGTATTTAATATTACATTAATTGTTAAATATACCATGCCGAACACACTAAAAAACACAGGCGAACCCACACGTTTTATGCGGTCCGCCCGTGTTAATTGTTAATCCCTTTTACTTTAGTTCCCTATCGACCCGTCTCATATACGCGTCCTGCAGCAACCCGAGCGTTGCCGCGTCCTTGCCGCCCACGGCTTTACCGTCTATCGATTCGGTGCCGTGGATCATGAGCGTCGTGCTGGTTACGATCACCTCGTCAGCGTTTAAAAGCTCGCTCAACGTGAATGCCGTCTCATCAATGGGTATGTCGTTTTCACGCGCGAGTTCGAGCATTTGCTTGCGTACCGTTCCCGGCAGTATGTACTTTGTCAGCGGTGCAGTGCGCAGTACGCCGCCTTTTAGTATCGATATGTTGCTGTGGGCGCATTCCGTGACGATATCGCCCCTGTGGAAAACCGCTTCATTGCAACCGGCTTCGGCAGCTTTCTGCGACGCTAAAACATTGGGCAGCAAATTAAGCGTTTTGATGTTGCAGTACAAATATCGTTCGTCTTCATACGTTATCAGCTTTAATTTCTGCGACATTTTGGTAAGCGTCTTGGGAACTGCATATATGATTAAGTTCGGTTTCACGGACGCTTCGGGGAAGATGTGATTCCGCATAGCCGTTCC
>JAITTF010000002.1 GCA_031287215.1 Bacteroidales bacterium | reverse complement strand
CGCTTGTATTGTAAATATAAAAAACAAGCTGATTAACAGCAATATACTATTTTTTTTCATGATCTTAGATTTTTATTTTTCCTCTTATTTTATCGGTTGCAAATACACCATCAAGTACTTCTATGTAAATGCCGTCTGAAATACCAAGAGTAACTGCTTTCTTAGTATAAAGTTCTTTACTGTTAGAAGGATTTTCAATAAAAACGAATGCCGTATCGTGTTGAAATTCAATAGAACTTTCAGGAATGGAGAGTACAGCGTTTTTTTTATCGATAATCACCTCACCATTAGCACTATAACCAGACCTAATCAAGCCTCCGGAATAGTTATGAATAGCGGCTCTAATTTCAAAAAAGGTAGCCCCATTTTCAACGGTACCTTTAGGAGCAATATATTCAAGTTCTGCTTCAAAATGAGCATCCTGGAGTGCTCCTATCGTCAGGGTTACCTGATTGCCTTCAGCCACTTTGCCCACTTCTGTTTCATCTACTTTTCCTATAAAAATAAGGTCTTTCATATTTGCAATAACGGCAATTGTAGTTCCATCATTAAATGTATTGCTCTGAATGACAGAGTTTCCCACTTTTACCGGCACATCCAGTACCATACCCGAAATAGTAGCTTTGATGAGAGTATTACTGGTTTGAGTAGAAGATTTTGAGATGCCATCTTTGACGATTTCGAGGTTTTCTTGGGCATTTGACAGCTCCTCTTTAGCTTTGAGATAGGCTGCTTTACTATTTTCGTACTCCTCTTTACTATTGACACCAGACAGGTATAGTTTTTCGGTTCGTTGATATTCACTTTCTAATTGATTAAGAGCAATTTGTGCAACTCTGACCCGTGATTCGGCTACACTTACTTGACCAATGTCAGGGATCACTTTTACTTTTGCAATTATGTCTCCTACAGCGACTTTATCTCCTGGTTGTTTGTAAATTTCAGTAATAATCCCTGAAATTTGGGGCTTAATCTGTACTTCATCACGGGGAGAAACAGCCCCATTGATCACAATTTTCTTCTCAAGATCTCTTATCGCAGGCAGTTCGGTCTCATAGACGATCGGTTTTATTTTCGATTTATTAAAAAGAAATATTAATGTGCCAATAAAGAGTATAATGATCAGCGCAATTCCCATGATTTTAAGTACTTTTTTCATTGTGTTTATTTTTATTTTAGTAATGTATCTCCATTGTTTTTCTGTTTTTTTATTCATCCCTCAAAGCATCTATAGCTTTGATTTTTAAAGCATTTTGTGCAGGCATAATGCCTGCCAGCAGACCGGTAATGAGCAGAATGATGAGGGCTGTAATTGCTAAACTGAACGACAATTGCGGGTTGTAAAAAAAAGCATCCGCACTCTGTTGCATGTTGTAAGTCAGTTTATCTGCTAATGCTAATATCAAAACACCCACAAAGAGACCACTATATCCTGCTAAAAAAGAGAGCAGGATACTCTCGCTGAGTATTTGTCTCAGAATGGTGGAGGGCTTAGCACCTAATGCTCTGCGAATGCCAATTTCTTTGGTGCGCTCCCTGACCGACACTAACATGATATTGCTCACGCCTACCATTCCTGAAAGTAAAGTGCCCATACCGACTATCCAAATTAAAATCGTTAACCCTGTAAATAAGTGATTCATAGAGCCAAAAAACTCTTTCATATTAAAAGCCCGCACAGCACCCTCATCATCGGGGTGCAGCTGATGACGGGCTTTGAGTAGCTGTTTTACCTGCTCTTCTACACCTTCAATGGAGGCTTCATCGTATGCTTTAATGCAGAGGAGATGGATATTATTACCCTCTCCACAAAGCTGCTGTAACGTAGAAATAGGGGCATAGATAGACTCATTGACTCTACCCACAATGTTGACCTTTTCGCTGCCGGAAATAACCCCGATAATAGTAAATTGAACTCCATTTACAGTAATATAATCCCCTACGGGTGAATTGCCGGTTTTGAATAATGCGGCTGCAATGTCTTTGCCTATGAGACATGTTTTTCTTTTTTCAAGCATATCTATACGGTTAAAAGACCGTCCTTCTCGCACCGTAATGGCATCAATTTTAATGTAATTTTCTCCAATGCCAATCATGGAAGCGTCATAACTCTGGTCTCCTTTTATGACCTTGTTAAAACGGGTCCATAGCATTCCTGAAACCTCTTCTATTTCGGGAATCTGTTTTATTATTAAATCCATATCTTCTTGCTCTAAGTCCCAATCACGTCCTGCATTAAACCCTTTATACTCCATTGTAGTAGGACCTGAAAAGACAAACAGTGCGTTTTGCGCCAAGCCTGTAAATATTTTATCAATACCATGCTTAAAACCATTGCCAATACCTGACAAAATGACAAACATCAAGATCCCCCAAGCAACCCCAAAACCGGTCAACAAACTCCTGAATTTATTGCGTCTAATGGTTTGCCAGAGTTCTTTAAAATTATCACTGTCAAATATTTTCATAGTTCCTTATTCATAACGTAATGCTTCAATAGGTTTAATAGCTACAGCGCGTTTGGCGGGAATATATCCGGCAATGATCCCTGAAATAATGAGCACTACAGTAGCACCAAATACAATTCCTAAGTCCACTGTAGGGTCTTTGAAAATATTGCCCAGAAAACCTCCCGACACATTTTGGGCAAGAACCTTCGCCACGATCTCCATCAC
>JAITTF010000353.1 GCA_031287215.1 Bacteroidales bacterium | reverse complement strand
TTTGTCTCGTTCTACCTTAATAGGTAATATTTCTCCTGCCATTTCAAAGACAGTTCTACATATTTCTAATGTATGTTCGTCAAAAACCAAAGCTCCCGATGTGCCAATATTATAAAAACTATGTATCTTTTTCAGCGGGTCTGCATTATAAACCAAATAAGGTTCCCATATTTGAGATTTTGGTTCACAATTATATTTGTAATATTTGTTTATTACTGGCAATAACCATGGGATCTTGTTTGCATCGTTGTTTATTTTAAATATTCTCATATTACTAAAATTTAAATCGTTATTTAATACGGAAATATACCATTTTGTAATTCTTCGGCAATCTTTTGTAGTTCATATCTCCTTTGATTAATAGGAGTTTTTTCTAACCTATCATAAATATTTCTGTAATAAGCATCAGTATGTACATTAGCATGAGGAGATGCCTCATCTATTACATATTTACTGCTCTTAGGCAAGAAAACACCATTTGAGGCTTCATTTATATCAATATCAGCTTCTTTTAATAATTTTCGGGCATCATCTGCTTTAGATGATCCACCCACCACAATATGATGCGCCGCCGAATTATTCGGTCTTACATTTCCTACTGCTTCCAGATTGGGTTTGAGCAGGTCGCGGTTGAGCAGCGTTACCACGAACTTTTCTTTCGAGGTACTGTAATAGTCGCTCAGGTAATTGCTGTATGGCGAAACCATATATGAAAATATAAATAGAATTTTTGTGCAACAGACACTTCTGCCTGTGTCGCTGTAATACAAATGCTCTGCATTTGGTAAGCGCGGACGCTTGCTTTTAACTATGTGATATTTAATTCTCATTTCTTAGTTATTCATTTCGCCATACCCAACTTCATTCAAAAATCGTTTTAGTACATTTAATTGATATATAATATTTTGTTCGGTTGATAGAGTTGCCGTGTTTACACTCTTATCATATTGCCACAAAGAATATTTTGTTCCATAAATGTAAATGTAAACACAAAAATGTCCGCCAATGTCTCCATCAAAATAGACAACAATATCATTGTGGTCATTTTTATATTCAATCCACCAATAACCAGTATAATATCCATTTCTGTTAAGCTTAAAGTTATGAAAGTTTTGTGAGAAAAACCTTGTAACTATATCAATGCAATCCGACGGATATATAAACGTATCTTTTACCATATTACTTTCCATGTGTTTTCATTTATTTGCAAAAAGTCTTTTGCTCCTAAATCAATAAGATATTCAGCTTCTTTTGATAGAGCCTCATGAGATTGCGTAATCCAAGGTTCTTGTGAAAAATAAAACTCTTTGTTTAACGCCTTTTGTTCATCAATGAATTGTTTGTTTATCCTCCACATCTTTTGTCTCAAATAAAAATCTTTTGAACATATTCAATACATATTTGATATTTTTCTCACTTGAAGCAGAAATATAATTTAACTGTGCATCGTATTGTATTAAATCTATTACCTCTTTATTTATTATTAATGAATAATCTAAATATCCTCTTCCACTGCTAATAGAAAACTCAACACCCAATCCATAGCAATAACAAAATCCCCAATAGCCACTTTTATTATGATATTTATTTTGTAATCTAAAACGGATCAATTCATTTGCAAAAAAGGTTTCAATAAGAGTCATTGCTTCAATTGGAGCCATTCCATAATTGTTCTCAAACAATGTTCCTGCCACGTCATTTTCCATAAATTATCTTCTACTTTTATTAAATCTTTGTTGCCACCTAATTCAATGAGTATATTATACTAATCTTTTAAAAAACTACCTTTTTCAAGTCTTGGGTCGTGTGAAAAGAAAAATTATTTACCCGATACTTTTTATTCATCTATAAATTGTTTATTGATTTTCCACATATCCAATTTCACATAAAAAACGTTTCAATACATTCAATTGATATAGCAAATTATTTTTTATTGAAAATGCTTTTTCATTAACGCTTCTATCATATTGCCAAAGCGAATATTTTGTGTCATATATATATATATATATATAAAATCCCCTATCTCCATCTATTACTATTTTAATGTTATCTTTCACATATTCTATATGCCAATAGGGAGAATGTATCCATTCATTATTTAATAAATAAGCAGATAATTTTTCATCAAAAAAAGACTTTACAATATCATAACATTCTTGTGCCGAATTTATTTCCATATTACTTTCCACGTATTTTCATTTATTTGTATAAAATCTTTCGCACCTAAATCTATTAAATATTCTGCTTCACTGCTTCTAAAAGATGGAGCCTCATATTCCCAAAGATTATGTGAAAAATAAAATTCTTTATTTAATGCTTTTTGTTCATCCAAAAATTGCTTATTTATTCGCCACATTTCATCTGCATTTTTACTTACCAATTTTTCTACATTATCCCAATCATCTAATTGGAAATATGTATACCCTTCCCTATCTGCTCGTATGTGATATGAAGATGGGTCATCTTTTATATATCTGCCCAACATTACTTTTTTTGCATCAGGATTTTTAGTAGCAAGTTTAACATAATCGTCTATTTCTTTTTGTGTAAATTTTCTTATCCTTTTCCCTATAACATTTCCACTTTCCTCAACCGCCTCGCTAAGTTTCTTGCCTTTCGCTGCAAACCCGCCGTACAGCAGACTTGCTATTTGCACGCCGTCCTTGCCTATTTCGTGAGATGTAATGTAATCGGGACTGTTGGCATATTTATCCCATTTCTCTTTTACCGCGCCGGTGGCAGCCTCCTTGATTGTGCTGAAATTGATGTTCTTTATACTTTCCCAGAGGGCTGTCGCTTTTTCTTTATCTGTGGTAATTTCCAATCCTAATTTTACTAATTGAGCCGTACCCGTTATTTCTTCTATCGCCCCGTCGGCTACGCCGGTAAAAGTAGGTGGTGCGTGCAGCGGATAGTCTTTGTATTTCGGGTTGCTTTGATTCCAGTAGGTTTCCGGTAATCTGGAACTTTCCCAAATTGAGCTTCCCGCATCGCACAGTACCGGCCCCCAATCATACCAGTGCAAGCCGTCGCCAAAGCGGAACTCGCCGCCGTCTTCGGTCGAAAACGAAGTAATCGTTGTTGTTGCAATCTTCGATTTTCCGGTCTCGTCGATTTGGAAAGCGCTTAATTTGCTGTTTATGGCTTCCTTAATAAGTTCGCTGATTTCACTTGGAATGCCGGTAATTTCTACA
>JAITTF010000325.1 GCA_031287215.1 Bacteroidales bacterium | reverse complement strand
GTTAGTGTTGAGGGTACTTATGCTTTGGCAATCATCTCGGCAGACAAACCTAAAGAGCTGATCGTGGCTAAAAAAGGCAGCCCTCTACTAATTGGCATTGGAAATAATGAGTATTTTATTGCTTCTGACGGTGCACCTATTGTAAAATATACCAAAAAAGTAGTCTATCTTGAAGATGGTGAAGTGGCGGTAATAAATCCAGATCAGAAACTAAACATCAGCAATATCAATAACGAAAAAGTACGCCCTTACGTCCAAAAATTGGAAATTACTTTAGACCAGTTGGAAAAAGGCGGTTTTTCACATTATATGTTGAAAGAGATTTTTGAACAACCCAGAGCCATCCGTGATAGTATGCGTGGTAGAATCAACGACGCAAAAGATGTAGTGGCTTTGGGAGGTATTCTTGATTATGAAAGTAAAATGATGCACGCCAAAAGATTTGTCATTGCTGCTTGTGGTACCTCTTGGCATGCCGGATTAGTAGCAAAACGTCTTTTTGAACAATTAGTACGCATCCCTGTCTCTGTAGAATATGCTTCTGAGTTTCGTTATGGAGACCCCATCATTTATGAAGATGATGTCGTATTTGTGATTTCGCAGTCTGGAGAAACAGCGGATACCCTTGCAGCATTGGAATTAGCAAAGATTAAAGGTGCTACTGTTATCGGCATTTGTAATGTTGTAGGTTCTACGTTGGCTCGAAATACCCATGCAGGTTCTTATACCCATGCCGGTCCCGAAATTGGAGTAGCCTCTACCAAAGCTTTTACTACTCAAGTTACAGTTCTCGCTTTGATGGCGTTAAGTCTTGCTCGTAAAAAAGGATCTATCTCTAACTCTTATTACAATAAGCTCATTACCGATATCGAAACTATTCCCGATAAAATAGAGATGGTTTTGCAACAAAATGATAAGATTGCTGAGTTGGCTAAATTTTTCCTCGACAAACATAATGCTATTTACTTAGGAAGAGGAGTTAATTATCCCGTTGCCTTAGAAGGTGCCCTTAAACTCAAAGAGATCTCTTACATTCATGCTGAAGGATATCCTGCTGCCGAAATGAAACACGGTCCTATAGCCTTGATCGATGAAGATATGCCGGTAGTAGTACTCGCTACTCAACAAGAAACTTACGATAAAATTATCAGCAATATCAACGAAGTTGTCGCCAGAAAAGGTAAGATTATTTCCATTCTCACCGAAGGGGATACCCGCGTGAAAGAGATGTCTGATTATTTCATAGAAATACCTCCTACAGAAGAGCTTTTAGTTCCGCTCGTCTCTTGTGTACCTTTACAACTATTAGCGTATCACGTTGCAGTTCAACGTGGTTGTGATGTGGACAAACCCAGGAATTTGGCAAAATCGGTGTCGGTAGAATAAAAAATTGATGTTATACCTATCTAAGGTACATTTTTTTTATTCATATTAGTATTTCTTTTAATGAGTAATATATATTTTTGTATATCTACGAAATAAATTTTACAAAAAAAATATTTTACCACCTAATATTTAAAAAGTTTCTCGTAACTTTGCACTTTCTGTGAAAAATAGTAATGAAATAAATAAATAAAAGTAAATCAATATGATAAATAATGAATTTTCGCAAAGACATAATGGTCTTTCTGATGCTGACGTTGTACAAATGTTGGAAGTTATTGGTGTACAATCTTTGGATGAGCTAATAGATAAAACAATTCCTGCTGCTATCCGTTTGAAAAACCCTCTTCATTTAGATACAGGTCTTTCAGAAAACGCTTATCTGAACCAAATTAAAGCTATTTTATCTAAAAACAAACTATACAAAACCTTTATAGGCTTAGGATACTATAATACCCAAACGCCGGCAGTGATTCTGCGCAATATTTTTGAAAATCCATCTTGGTACACCTCCTATACACCGTATCAAGCTGAAATTTCTCAGGGACGTTTGGAAGCACTTCTGAATTATCAAACGATGATCTCAGAACTTACGGGCATGCCATTGGCTAATGCCTCTTTATTGGACGAATCTACTGCCGCTGGAGAGATGATGTTGATGTTTTTTAACAGTCGCAGTCGAGATGCGGTCAAAAATGGTGTCAATAAATATTTTGTAGCAGAGGATGTTTATGAATATGTATTAGCGGTCATGAAAACCAATGCAGCACCGCAAGGCATCGAATTAGTAGTGGGCAATCCCGACCAAATTACATTGGATGAGACCTTCTTCGGAGCTATGGTTCAGTATCCCAATCAATTTGGTGCAGTAAACGATTATCATGACTTTGTAGCCAAAGCTAAAGCACACAATATCTTCGTAGGTGTATCCTGTGATTTATTAGCATTGACCCTATTAACACCTCCGGGCGAGTGGGGTGCCGATTGTGTCATGGGTTCTACCCAACGTTTTGGTATTCCCATGGGATACGGTGGACCTGCAGCGGCTTTCTATGCTTGTAAAGAAGATTTTAAACGCCAATTGCCGGGTAGGATTATCGGTATTACGGTGGATGTAAATGGCAATAAAGCGTTCCGTATGGCTCTACAAACTCGCGAACAGCATATTAAACGTGAAAAAGCAACTTCCAATATCTGTACCTCTTCCACTTTAGTGGCAATTATGGCAGGCTTCTTCGGCATGTGGCACGGTCCCAAGAGATTGAAAGAGATGGCGCAACGCGTTCACAAAATTACTACATTGCTCGATAAAAAAGCAACTGCCATGGGATACAAACAGTACAATGAAAACTATTTTGACACCCTCTGTTTTGAAGGTCCAAATGGCATTACTACTGATATGGTGAAAAAAATGGCATTGGAAAACAAAGTAAATTTCTTCTATTGGTGCGATAAATGTTTCAGCATTGCCTTGGATGAAACCACTACTTTGAAAGATATTAATCTTATTCTAAGTATATTAGCAAAAGCAGCAGGCAAATCTTTTGAAGAGATCGTTTGTAATGGAGATTGCAAATTGGATCTTCATATTCCGGCATCATTGATTAGAAATACTCCTTTTATGGAGCAGGAACTTTTCAATTATTACCATTCAGAAACTGCTATGATGCGTTATATGAAGAAATTAGAGGTCAAAGACCTCTCGCTCAATCGTGCCATGATTCCACTGGGTTCTTGTACGATGAAACTGAATGCTGCGGCAGAAATGCTTCCGTTGAGTTGGTCAGAAGCCGGTGCTATTCACCCTTATGTGCCTAATGACCAAGCAGCAGGTTATATCGAAATGATTGAAGAGATGAACCAATGGTTGTGTGAAATTTCCGGGTTTAAAGCAATCTCTTTTCAACCCAATTCAGGGGCAGCAGGAGAATATGCAGGCTTGATGGTCATACGCAACTATCACATTCATAATGGTAATGCACACCGCAATGTATGTCTTATTCCCTCTTCGGCACATGGTACAAATCCTGCCTCTTCGGTAAAAGCGGGCAATCAGATTGTAGTTATCAAGTCCACAGCTGAAGGTGAAATAGACATCGCTGATCTCAAAGAAAAAGCAGAACTGTATAAAGATAATTTATCTTGTTTAATGGTTACTTATCCCTCTACGCATGGTGTTTTTGAAGAAGGAATTTTAGAAATTATCAAAATCATTCATGATAACGGCGGATTAGTCTATATGGATGGTGCC
Organism: Bacteroidales bacterium; assembly: GCA_031287215.1. Classification (GTDB taxonomy): domain Bacteria; phylum Bacteroidota; class Bacteroidia; order Bacteroidales; family WCHB1-69; genus JAGVVH01. The sequence goes on along the minus strand of JAITTF010000325.1, from coordinate 2,332 downwards.
AACATGAATGCACAAGTAGGTTTGACCTCTCCCGGATTCATGGGTGCTGATGTATGCCATCTCAATTTACACAAGACTTTTGCAATGCCTCATGGCGGGGGCGGTCCCGGCGTAGGTCCTATTGCCGTTTCTGAAAAATTAGTTGACTATCTCCCAAAACATGAAATGGGGCATACCGGCGGTCAATTTGGTAGTCAAGTAGCCTCAGCTCCTTATGGAAGTGCATTTTTGTTACCTATTACTTATGGATATATGAAAATGTTGGGCGGTGATGGTATGACAGAGGCTACAATATATGCCATCCTGAATGCTAACTATCTGAGAAAAAGATTGGAAGATCATTACAAAATTCTTTATACCGGTACTCAAGGCATGTGTGCTCACGAGATGATTCTCGATTGTAATGAATTTGAAAGAAGTGTTCATGTTACAGTGGGTGAAATTGCTAAACGATTGATGGACTATGGTTTCCATGCTCCTACAGTAGCTTTTCCTGTTCATGGTACTCTGATGGTAGAACCTACCGAAAGTGAGCCGTTGAGCGAATTAGACCGTCTTTGTGATGCCTTAATTTCAATCCGAGAAGAGATTAGAGAAATTGAAAATGGTACTATGGATGCTGTAAATAATGCCATCAAAAATGCACCCCATACGATGCAGGTTGTTTGTGTAACCGAATGGAATAGACCTTATAGCCGCGAAAAAGCAGCCTTTCCACTGCCTTACAACGACAAATATTGGCCTACTATCGGGAAAATTGATGATGCCTTCGGAGATAGAAATTTAATTACTTGTAATTGCTAATCATAGTCGCAAGTTCTGCTTAATAAGAAGATAAACTTTTCACCTAAAAAAATAAATATGGACAAAAACAACGTTAATTTATGGATCAACATTAATGCGGACAAATTTAATCCCAGCGACATGATGTTTATTAAGGATAGATTAGAAAGCATGAGTGATGACAAGTTCTTTTTTCTTCAAACCGCAGAATTTCGTAAACCTTCTACAATATTAATTATCGCTATTTTCTTAGGATGGGATAGGTTCTTTTTGGACGATGTCGGTTTAGGAGTTGCAAAAATCATAACTTGTTATGGTTGTGGAATTTGGTGGTTGATAGACATATTTTCTGCTACTAATAGAACGCAGAAATATAACATCAACAAATTTATCCAAATGACTAATTTCTTACAATAAAATCTGATATTGGAAGCCATTAAGGTCAACCCAACGATGAATTGGCTATACCAATTTCGGGAAAATAAAAAATATAGACTCCTCAGGTTGATAGTGCTATTTGTGCTACCTGTTGTTCTCTATTTTATTCCTATAGATTGGCTTGAACATCAACATTCTATTTGCCTTTTCAAAAACATTGTTGGCATAGAGTGCTGGGGATGTGGCATTACCAGAGCCTTAGTTTCGGCAATACAATTTGATTTTCTATCGGCATGGTTATACAACAAATTGATTGTTATTGTTTTGCCGTTTCTGGTTTATGTTTGGGGAAATCTGATTTATCGAGATTATCGCTTTTGTTTTCACTGAGTATGATTCAAACGAAGTAAAAAAATGTTTTTAGAAAATGGCTTGATTTCTAAAAAGCATTTCCAACCATTCGCGTCCTAAATAAATAAAAAAAAGAGATGATTTTTTTGTTTAACTCAAAAATTATTATTTTTGAGGTGTAAAAACTAATAATATTTGAATTATGCAAATAGATGTTTTTTAATTTTCAAACCCCAAAAAATTATAAGATGTAGATATAAAAAAAACTATTTTATTCGTTATATAAAATAAAAGTGTCAAATTTTGTCTTATATATCAAATAAAAGTGTATTTTTGCATTTTAAACAAACAATAGTATGGAACGGGAGATATTCAGGAGAATTATCATAGAGGGACAAGAATTACTCGGTAATATTGAACTCTTTGAACGCCCTTTTTTCTTCGAGGAGAGAGGAAATTATGTTTTTGTGGGAATACGTCAATCAGGAAAATCGTATTTGTTGTATCAACGAATACAACAGTTAGTAAAGGCAGGACATAGTATAGAAGAGATTATTTATGTTAATTTTGACGATGAACGAATAAAATCTGTGCGGATAGCAGACCTTGATTTGATTCTGCAAGCATACGCTTCGATGTTTGATTTCAAGCCGATTATATTTTTAGACGAGATACAAAATATTGATAGCTGGGCAAATTTTGCTCGCAGGCTTGTCAATCAGAAATATCGCGTTTACATTACAGGCAGTAATGCAAAAATGCTCAGTCGCGATATTGCAACTACTCTTGGCGGCAGGTTTTTTTGCCAAAATGTGTCTCC
>JAITTF010000253.1 GCA_031287215.1 Bacteroidales bacterium | reverse complement strand
CTTTAGCATTTCTAAACTCTCTATAAAATGGAGGCTGGTAGTACAATCCCGTTCGTAGAAAAAATGTCCAATCGTTTTTCCAGTGTGGTTTATAGATGAAATTAATTCGTGGAGAAAAGACAATGTCATGATTATATGACCAATAGTGAAATCTGATACCGGTATTTAGTTTAAAACGGGTAGCACTATCACCATCAATATTCCAAACATTTTGAACAAAACCGCTTACGCGCCACGTGTTAAGATCATTAACAGCACTCACAAACCGATTTTCAGGAAGTTGAATGATTCGTGAAGGATCCTCTAAAGGGACAAAATCGCCCGGAGTTCCGGTTCCAAAATTAGGTAAAATATGACCGGAAGAGTCTATAAAAGACCATTCTCTTAGACGATCATGAATAATTTCATTTTGGAATTTTATGCCCCACGAAAGAACAGAATGTTTGATACGATGTTCTCCTCTAAGGTCAGCAGCAGAAACTATCGCATTCATCGCATTACGTGCATGTTCACGAAAAGCACCTGTACCTAATATAGGTCCCTCTTCAACATAAGAGCCTCCTGAAGCGCCTAAATCGGCTTCTGTGGCTCTAATATTATAGCGGTATAAAATATCAAAAGTCTCCTTTTCCTGAGCATAATAGGAGGATAATATTAAACGTAAATGATTGTTGTCATTAATCTTATATTTGAATGTTAAACCACCAAGGTAGTTTTCATATTGATCAACCTCTTGACCATCATATAAAACATATAATTTCTGGGAAGAGGTGATAGTACCGATTGCTTGCTCTCTGCTTTCCGGTCTTTGAAAGTAGCTATTATTGGAAAAAACGCCCATTAAAGTAATTTCAAGTTTTTTGACAGGTTTCCAAGTGAGTTGTAATTGGGTATCAAAAAAAGTGGGTTTATACACCCCTTTGGTGTCTAAAGAGGTAAAAAGATAAGCATTAGATCGGAACCTAATACCGGCTAAAAAAATGAATTTATCATTCACATTACCTTCTACATGACCAGAAGCACCCAAAATACTCGCCATAAAAGAACCGCCGTAAGAGGTTGGTTGGTTGTACTCTACGTCCATAACAGAAGACATTTTATCCCCGTAACGAGCTTCAAATCCACCGGCAGAGAATTTTACACTGTTCGTTAAATCAAGATTTACAAAACTAAGTCCTTCTTGTTGAGCATTGCGTACTAAAAATGACTTATATATCTCTATGTCATTAATATAGATTAAATTTTCATCAAAATTGCCGCCTCTAACGTTGTATTGTGAACTTAATTCATTGGTAGAAGAGACGCCCGGCAATAGTTTTATTAAAGATTCTAATCCACCTCCGGGAGTTGGGATTTTATAATTTAACTTAGGATCAATTCTGACGTAATTGTCATTGTATCTCGCAGTGATATCTATTTCTTGCAGTTTCTCTCCTTTCAGAGTCAGAGAAATATTATACTCTTTTTTAGAACTATTAATCGTAATAATCGTGTCCGTAAGTGAATAGTGAACTCTAACAATCACATCTTGATTTGCCGGTATTGACAGTTTATATCTCCCTTCAACATTAGAATAGGTAGTACTATTGGTCTCTTTAACGGAAATGATCACATTTTCCAAAGAATTACCCCATTCATCAGTAATGTGACCTTGAATGGTTACCAAAGATTGGGAAATCAATGTCGTAAACGAAAAAAATGTAAATAAAAGTAGAAACAAAAATCTGTTTTTCAAGTCGATATTATTTAATCATATTAGTCCATAACGCTTGCAAATAAAAAATATTATGCTAAACAAAAGAAAGAATTTCGTCTCTCATTTTAATAGTTTCATTTCTGGAGGCTTCTGCAAACGATACATTGTTGTATGCCTCTTTTTTATAGGCCAGAAGTAGTGAACGAGACGCATTAACAACGCCGCCATTTCCATTTTTCAGATATAAAACGATATCTTCTGCTTTTCCACCTTGAGCACCGTAACCGGGGATTAGGAAAAAAGTACTCTCTAAGTCATTTCTCACTTGAATGGCTTCACTGACGTGCGTACAACCCATCACCCCTCCTATAGAGGAATAGTTACATTTGCCGAGAAAATCTTTGCCATATTGATTAATTTTCTCACCTACCACGTTGTAAACACGTTGATTTTCATTGATAGGCAAATATTCAATATCTTTGGCTCCCTCATTTGAGGTACGAATGAGGACAAAAAGCCCTTTTTCTTTATCTTTAACATATTGAAGGAAAGGAGAGATGGTATCTAAACCCATATAAGGGTTGAGTGTCATAAAATCGGCTTCAAAATCGCCGGAGAAGTGAGCTTGTGCGTACATCTCAGCAGTTTTAGCTATATCACCGCGTTTTACATCAGCAATGGCAATACAGCCTTTTTCTTTAATATAAGCGAGCGTTTTTTTATAAGCCAATAGTCCTTTCATTCCATAAGCCTCATAATAAGCAATTTGTACTTTATAACACGCCACGATATCGCAAGTATTCTCTATTAATTCTTTATTAAAAGCAAATAAACCATCACCGAGTGTGGAAAATTTATTGGCAAAATCTGTTGGTAAATAACTATAATCGGTATCTAATCCGAAACATACATGTCCCTTATGAGCCACATTATCAAAAAGTTTGTCTATAATCATAATAATTTTTTTTTTTTTACAAAGATAAAAAAAAAAGCAACTTGTTTTGAGCAAATTGCTTTTCAGATTAGATTTTCATCAAATTATTATTTATCTCTTACTTTAAGGATAAATCCGGTACCGTGAATGTTACAGATTTCTACTTTAGGTTCAAATCCTGCTTTATATTTGTTTCTACGACCACCTTCAGGATTCAAATATTCATCAGGAATTTTTTCGATGTTGATATAAGAACGTAATTTAGTTAAAAATACATCCATACTTCTTCCTACAGAATAATCTTCATCACCCCAAATTTCTTTTAAAATGACCTCTCTTGGCAACAATTTATTCTGATGTTCGCAAAATAGTTTTAATAATTCAGCTTCTTTGCGCGTTAAAATACGCGTACCTGTAGGATGTGATAGTTCCATACCGCTATAATTAAAAACAAAATCACCAAATTTAAAAATTCTTTCTCTGTATAAAGATGGAGTTTCGACTGAACCCCGTTTAGAACGGTTGAGAATTGCCTCAATACGTAGAGCTAACTCTTCAGTACTAAATGGTTTAGTTATAAAATCATCGCAACCAAGTTTAAATGCTTGAATGCGTTCTTCTTTGCTTCCTGTCGGTGAAATAGCAATAATTGGTACAACAGGATCTAATTTTCGAATCTCTGTTAAACAAAACTGTCCTGATTTTTCTAAGACTAATACATCCAGTAAGCACATATCAATTGAATTAGAATTAAATGCTTTTAATGCTGTTTCAGATTCTTTGTAATCAAGAACTTCGTAATCTAACATCTCGAAATAATCTTTTAATACGAATCGAAGATTATTACTTTCTTCGACTAACATAATTTTTCCCTTTGAAATTTTCATTGTGGTTTTTTTTTATATTTATATTATAATTTTCTCATTTTTAGCATATTTTTTTTTACTAAAAATTCCATATTTTTTTTTTTAAAATGCAAAAATACTAAAAAAAAATGAAAAACATACTTTTTTTTTATTTTTTTTTA
>JAITTF010000230.1 GCA_031287215.1 Bacteroidales bacterium | reverse complement strand
CTCGTATATCATGCTGGTTATTAACGCGATCTCGAAAGAGCCATAACACTCGTCTATAATTGTTTGACAAAACCGTTCTAAAAGTTTTCTATTGAGATTGATGCGATTCAAAATAATCTCGTAATCAGCACGATATGCACTGCACTGTTTTGGTACCACCTCTAACCAAGAGGTGGTACTAAAGAAAGATATAGTTCCTATGTTTGAAATAGTAAAATATGAGAAACAGACTCTGAACAGATGGATTAAAATCAATGATAAATAGAAATGAGGATAAAGGGTTCGTCCTCATTTTTTTGATAATTGAACCCACATGTTAAATAAATAAATAAATAATTATGGAATTTTTTTTAGTAATTCTTATTGGTGCTGGCGTTTTTATCGCATTTAAATTTTTAAAGGGGAATGATACTCCATATGTGAAAGAACGAATTAAAGGCAGGCCTGATAGTCAAAAAAAAGTTATTAGGTATTTCTGTAATGATGATGGGTGCTTTTCTAGTAGAATGAAAGACGAAGAGTATGACAGCATGGTCAAATCAGTTTTAAATTCAATGGATTTTAGAAAAAAAGCACTTAGTAAAATTGGCTTAGATGAAGACCAAGTAAAAGAAATAGATCCAGTTCATTTTGAAAATTACTTATTTGGGAAGAAATGTTTTGCCCGTTTTGGTAAAGATCAGAAGTGGCGTAGCTCTGCCTACCAAGTAAGTTGGCTATTTTTCAGCGATACTCAAGTTTATCTATATCAGTATACATTTAATATGGATGAAGATGGAAAACAAGAAAAGACTGAAGAGTATTTTTATAAAGACATTACAAATTTTTCGGCGTCTTCTGACACGGAAGAGTCTCCAGTATATGATCCAAAACAGAGAAAAGAAATATTAAAAAATATAGATTCTTGCCGTTTTGCAATTACAGTACCAGGAGATAAACTTTGGTGTGCAATGGATCAAAATGAATATACAGAAAGAGCTATTCAAGCAATGAAAGCTAAATTGAGAGAAAAGAAAAATTCGTAATAATTCAATGAAATTGAAAAGTATATTCAATTTAAAAAATGAAAAGCTATTGGCAAGAACCCCCATGTGAGTCAGAACAAAATACAGCAAGAACGTACTGTTTACATCGTCCTCTTAATAGACCTAAGACTAACATAAAAACTGTTTTAATATGGTTGTTGTTTATTGAGGGAGATGTTATTCTTACTTCTTCTGTTTTTTATCTTATTTTGATTTACCTTGGGGGCTCTTTTCCTTTTTTTTCATTAGAAGATATTTTTTTTCCTGTATATATTACTGTGAGTGTGCTGTTTTTGATAATCTTTTCAAAACGCATGCTAATTTTAATGATAGAGTTATATCAACATTATGCGCCAGAAGAAACACGTAGAAAATGTTTACTAATGCCTACATGTTCTGAATATGCTTTATTGGCTTTACAAAAGTATGGTGTAATAAAAGGTGGATATAAGACTTTTATTCGTTTGACGGAAAAATGCAAAGGAGATACATACTATATTGATTATCCATAAAAAAATTAGAATATATGGGATTATTTAATAAAAACCGTACTGACGGCGCAACTTACGACGGTCAGGGCGGAGAACGCAAAGGTTTTATCGACAGGATAGAATATAATGGCGAGGCGAACGAAATTGTGTGGAAATTTCCTTTTGACAATATTTCCACAGGCGCACAATTGATTGTAAACCAAAGCCAGGAGGCGTTGTTTTACAAAGGCGGCGCAGTGTGCGATGTTTTCGGACCCGGTACGCATACATTATCGGCAAACAATATTCCGATTTTGCAGAGACTTGTTAATCTGCCTTTTGGAGGTAGAACGCCATTTACGGCAGAAGTGTGGTATGTGAGCAAAACCATACGTCGAAACCTGAAATTCGGCACGCCCGTTCCGATAGATTTGTTAGACCCGCTCTATGGCGTGTCGGTGCCTGTCCGCTCATTTGGCGAATACGGCATTCAGATAACAGATTCGTCTGCGTTTGTGCATCAAATGGTCGGCACACTGCATCTTTTTACAACGGAAGATATTATTGAGCAGTTCAAGTCGCTTATCGTTCAAAAATTGACGAATCATATCAGCAAATACATTGTGCAAAAAGAAGTTACGGTAGTAAAAATCAATGCCTGTATTGATGAAATTTCCAATTTTGTGCGCGATGCCATCAATGAAGAATTTGCGCAATATGGTGTGAGGATTACCAATTTCAACATCACTTCGCTGAATTTCGACAAAGAAGATGCGAATGTGCAAAAAATCCTTGATTCTCAGTCGGAAGCGGCAAAACGAAAAATGGAAGGCTACTCTTACCAACAGGAACGCCAATTCGATGTAATGCAAACTGCCGCAGGCAACGAAGGCGGCGCAGGTCAAATGATGGGCGCAGGCATGGGGCTTGGAATGGGCTTCGGCGTGGGCGGAATGTTTGGGCAGCAGATGGGCAATATGGCAGGTGTAATGCAGCAGCAAGTCGCCGCGCCTGTACCGCCTCCACCGCCGACTTCTGCGGTTTTTCACGTCCTTATAAATAATGTACAACAACAGTACGATTTGCCGACTATCGGGCAAATGATACAAAACGGACAAATCACGCGCGAAACTTTTGTCTGGAAAACGGGAATAGCGCAATGGGCAAAAGCAGGTGAAATTGC
>JAITTF010000228.1 GCA_031287215.1 Bacteroidales bacterium | reverse complement strand
GAATCGATTATAAAAAAATAGTTTCTATTGATTGTAAAAAAAAATGTATCTTTCCTCTATATTTTTTGAGAGAAAATTTATGTGTCTGTGTATAATTGAAAAATTTTATGTACATTTGCACTTCCATTTTAGATGGGGTGTTAGCTCAGTTGGATAGAGCGTTAGACTGGCAGTCTAAAGGTCACGGGTTCGACTCCCGTACGCTCCACTTCTTATTATCAGAGTATTACAATTCATTTTTTGCCGTGCAAAGTCATTGCGTGTGTCGGGTGTTAGCGTTATATTGATTTGAAGATTATATATTATGCATCCAGTGCATTTGCACCGCTGATAATTTCTAAGAGTTCGGTGGTAATGGACGATTGACGAGCGTTGTTATATTTCAATTTCAAATCTTTCAGCATTTCGTTAGCATTGTCGGTAGCTTTAGCCATGGCAGTCATGCGTGCGCCGTGTTCAGAAGCAATAGAGTCAGATAATGATTTAAACATTTTAATCTTCAATATCTTTGGGATTAATTCCTCTAACAATTGCAGTTTGGGTGTATCAAATAGAAAATCTATATTAGCGTTTTTCTGATCTGCTTCTTTAATCTCATTTTGAATAGGTAAAAAGGACTCATGTTCTACTTTTTGTGTAGCAGGATTTAAAAATCGGTTGTAAACAACGTCAATTTTATCTATCTTTTGTTGTGCAAATTCATCTAAAAGCCTTTTGGTAATCTCTGTAAGGTCATCAAAGGATGGATTGTCGATGATAGCTTCATGGTATTCAATGTCAACATCATACAAGCGACCTAACTGTTCAAACCCTTTTCTACCGAAGCAGATCAATTTCAAGGTATTATTTGCCAATTGTTGTGCGTAATCAGCTTTAATAACACGATTGACCTCTTTTACGATATTAGCATTAAAACTGCCACATAATCCTCTATTAGAAGAGATGATGATCAAGGTAACATTTTTCGGTTCTCTTTTTGTAAAATAGGGAATAGAATCATATTCTTGATCTAAACCGGAAAGATTAGACAGGATTTCGTTGAGCTTGTTAGAGTAGGGGCGAAGCGTCAGAATAGCTGTTTGGGCTTTTCTCAACTTAGCAGCAGAGACCAACTTCATGGCACCTGTAATTTTTTGGGTAGAGGAGACAGACGCTATTCGGGTTCTAATTTCTTTAAGGCTTGCCATAATGCTTTATTTTTGATATTTTTTAGCAACTTCATCACAAACGGCTTTTAGCTCATCCGTTATGGCATCGTTGAAATTTCCCTTTTTAATCTCTTGTAAAAGAGCAGCATGTCCTTCTCTTAAGGTGTTTATATATTCCGATTCAAAATTTCTAATTCTTGCAATAGGCACTTTTTGGAGTAGTGCATTAACACCACAATAGATAATGGCGATTTGTTCTTCTACTTTATAGGGTGAATATTGAGGTTGTTTGAGAATTTCTACATTGCGCGCTCCAGTTTCGAGCACATTTTTAGTCGTGGCATCTACATCGGCACCAAATTTGGAGAAAGATTCCAATTCACGGTATTGAGCTTGGTCAAGTTTAAGACGACCGGCGATTTTTTTCATGGATTTAATCTGTGCGTTACCACCAACACGTGAAACGGAGATTCCTACATTGATAGCGGGACGAATACCGGAATTGAAGAGAGAGGTTTCCAAGAAAATCTGTCCATCGGTAATTGAAATAACGTTTGTAGGGATATAGGCGGATACGTCTCCTGCCTGAGTTTCAATAATTGGTAATGCAGTCAGTGAACCACCACCTTTTACCATAGGTTTTAAGACCTCTGGAAGGTCATTCATCTGGCAAGCAATCTCGTTAGATTCAATAATTTTGGCAGATCTTTCGAGCAGTCTGGAGTGCAAATAGAATACATCTCCCGGATAGGCTTCTCTGCCGGGTGGACGACGAAGTAGGAGGGAGACTTCTCGGTAAGCTACAGCTTGTTTGGAAAGGTCATCGTATATAATTAAGGCAGGGCGACCGGTATCGCGGAAATATTCGCCTATAGCAGCACCAGCAAACGGAGCATAAAACTGCATAGCAGCAGGATCAGAGGCGGTAGCGGTCAATACAATAGTATAATCCATGGCACCATGTTCGGTCAAGATTTTTACCATATTGGCTACCGAAGACCCTTTTTGTCCGATAGCAACATAGATACAATACACAGTTTCCCCACGGTCGTAAAACTCTTTTTGATTAATGATCGTATCTATAGCGATAGCCGTTTTTCCTGTTTGGCGGTCTCCAATGATCAATTCACGTTGTCCACGCCCAATAGGGATCATAGCATCTACGGCTTTAATTCCGGTTTGGAGCGGCTCTTTTACAGGTTGACGATAGATAACGCCGGGAGCTTTTCGCTCGATAGGGAGTTCATATAACTCACCGGTAATCTCTCCTTTTCCATCTATAGGATGTCCTAAAGTATTGATTACCCTACCTACTAAACCTTCACCTACTTGAATAGAAGCAATGCTACCGGTTCTTTTACATAAGTCGCCTTCGTTAATATTTTTAGAATCTCCAAGAAGAACGACACCCACATTATCTTCTTCCAAATTCAGTACGATACCCATCACTGTTGATTCAGCTTGTTCAAAGACAACTAATTCACCCGAACAGGCATTTTGAAGTCCATAAACGCGGGCAATACCATCCCCTACAAGCAATACGATTCCGGTTTCTTCCAATTCAGTTTGGAAATTGTGATCCAAGAGTTGTTGACGTAAAATTGCAGTTACTTCGGAAGGTTTAATTTCAGCCATAATTAATTGTTATTTAGAATATTATTCAATGTTATTTTTTTATGCTATATAGATGTAGAATTAATCGGCAAAGGTAATTATTTTTTTTCAAAAAAACAACAGCCTTAACGATACTTCAAAATTTATTACTATTTTTGCCGAAGGAAATAGTTGCCTTGCAGATAGAGAAAGGCATTTTTAACTTGAATATAGAGAGTCCACTCCATGATAAAGCCACACTTGTACATTGCTATTCCTGCAATGGACGAAAACGACTACTTGCCGGCATGCCTTGATGCCCTTAAAAAGCAGAAAACAGATTTTGCTTTTTCGGTTTATATATGTGTCAATCAACCTGAAAGTTGGTGGTCTATACCGGAAAAAAGAGCTGTCTGTGAGCGCAATGCTGAGTTGATTGCTTTGTTAAAAGAAATTGATGTTCTTGACCTTTATGTCATGGATCGTTCTTCTCAAGGACAAGGGTGGCAAGGCAAAAAACAGGGTGTAGGATGGGCACGGAAAGTGCTTTTTGACACTATCTGTGTAGTGGCAAACGAAGAAGATGTGATCATCTCTTTGGATGCTGACACGCTATTCTCGGCACACTATTTACAATCTATAGGAGAAAATTTCACCCAGCACGATGATCTTCCTGTGCTTGCAGTGCCTTATTACCATCCATTAGCGAATCAAAATCAATGGGATACTCTTTCCGGAGTAAAGCCAATGATGGCTTCACTACAAAATGAAGAGCTGAACCGTGCTCTATTGCGATATGAAATCTATTTGAGAAATTGGCATCTCAACATGGCACAAATTGGGTCTCCTTACACTTTTACGGCTTTAGGGTCTGCGATCGCGATGCGCGTGTGGGCATTGCAAAAGGTTGGCGGCATAACCCCTTTTCAGAGTGGGGAAGATTTTTATCTTTTACAAAAATTACGTAAAATGACCCCCCTCAATCAGTGGAACTCAGAAGCTGTTTTCCCGTCAGGACGTAGTTCACAAAGGGTTGTTTTTGGAACCGGAAAAGCGGTCATTCAAGGTATAAGTCAACAACAATTGAGTTATCCTATTTTTCATCATTCTATTTTTAATAAAATCATGGAAGCCTATCACCTTTTACCGAAACTCTTTGAAAAAGATATTGAATCAACGTTTTTTAGCTTTTTGAAAAAGCAGCTTAATGATTCTAATATTTGGTCACCCCTGCGCAAAAATTTTAAAACTCAAGAACGTTTTGAAAGGGCTTTTCACGAAAAGGCAGATGGATTGCGTATTTTTCAATTTGTAAGACAAGAGAGCCTTACTATGAATATGCCGGAGGAGCAGATTTTGGAAAAAAATATCAATTATTGGCTGAAAGATAGTGGTCAACCAACGCCTCATGAGTTATTTAATATAGAAACTCCTTTAGCTTCATTACCCATTGAAAAACTCAACAAAATCAGAAATTTATTGTGGGATTTGGAAAGTAAAGTGAGAAAACAGTGCTATTAAAGCCACTCAGTATGGGCGATTTTTTTACGAAAAACATTGGTTTCGAACGAGTTGAATGGGTCGTTGGTTTAATAAATTTGACTTATAATATTTGCTGATATAAACAAATTGTACGACTAAATATCTTGCTAATCAAAAATGTTTAATAAAAATAATTACATATAAACTGATAATAGATAGATAGATGTTTTTGCAAGAGGATGTATCTAATATGATTTTTTTATTGTATATTTGCAAAGATTTTCAATGATTTTTCATTAGAATTTAATGTACCTCAGCTCTGACGAAAAATCAAAATGTGAAAAAGTAATTTTTAGAGGTGCCCATTAATTAAAATACATTATTATGAAAAAACTACTACTATTCAATGTGATACTGTTTTTAGCAACAGTATCCTATTCCCAAAGTTGGAGTTTAACCGGCAATTCCGGCACCACTACCTCTAATTTTCTGGGGTCAACAGATGGAAAATCGCTCTATTTTAGGACCAATAACATCAATAGTATGATCGTTGATTACATGGGTAAAGTAGGGATAGGTATTATGCTTCCCAAAGCGGAATTACATCTTCATGTTGACCCTGATAGACCTTTAGTAAGTAACCCTCCGACCGGCACTACTACTTACGGCACTACTTCCGGTACAGGCATTCCCCTTCCACCCGCTGTAACTACTTTTTTAATGACCAATCCCAATACAGGAACAAATGCAACTGATGGGTTTAAAATTATTCAAACCGGCTTAGAAGTCGCTTTAAAGCAACAAGAAAACGCACTTTTTAAGATTCAGAATAATGGGAATGGGCTTACCATTGACCCGTCAGGAAATATAGGGATAGGCACTAACATACCTCATCAAAAAATTCATATTGTGGATGGTAATATTTGTGCCAAAGAGGTCAGAGTATCATTGTCGGGTGACCCCTGCTGGCCTGATTTTGTTTTTAATGAAGACTTTCAACTACCAAAATTAAAAGAGATAGAGCAATATATTCAAACCCATAAACACCTTCCTGACGTGCCTTCTGCTTCCGAAGTAGCACTCAACGGTATTCAATTGGGAGAGATGAACGCTGTGCTACTGCAAAAAGTAAGAAGAACTTACGCTTTACATTATTCAATTGGAAAAGAGGATCGCCGATTTGGAAAAGAAAGGAGGTGAATGATGAGAAAAATATTATTTCTGTTGAAAATAAATGTAGGATTTTTTATTGTTTTTCAAATTTTGCTTATTTCATGTATAAAACCACCTGAAAGATGTCAAGAATATTTCTTAGATAATGTGTTTGAATTGAAGGTTAATGAATGTGCTAATATTAAATTTTCTAATGGAAATGACACTGCCATTTCACTGCATTTTAAACAAGTTTTAGATGATTCCCGTTGCTATAAATCAGACTGTTTTAGGTGTTATGGAAGCAAAGCAACAATTTTAACATCAATAACATATAATGATACGGTAACGCATTTTATAGTTCCTATTTCAGGCTGTATGGACATTGGTAGTAATGTCTTTGATTATAAAGACAC
>JAITTF010000160.1 GCA_031287215.1 Bacteroidales bacterium | reverse complement strand
AGAAGCTTCTATTTGTCCAATCTCAATCTGTGGGATATTACATAACAAAATGTATTGCTTTGAATATTTGAAACTCTGATGTCCATCTAATAAAGTCAATTCTTTTCTTTGCCATTTTGGAACAGCAAGCAAAGTGTTAACATCGGACTTCTCTTGGCATTCAGTATTTGACTTCACACTATCTACCCAAAATCGCTCTTTTTTGAAAGGATAGGTCGGTAAACTTACAAATCGAGGTTTATTCTTTTCATACTTTACACCTATGTAAAGTATATTCCAATCAAAATCAATGCCTGAAGTCCAAAGCTCACCTAGTTGATCCAGATCCTTTTCTAAAAACATCTTTTCAATTGATAAATTCTCTAATTGCTTTTTAGGTAGATTTATTTCATTAACCCAAGTATTGGAAGAGTTTTTTTCTTCTATCCAGGCTTCCAGTTTATCGCATAATTCGGATTTATCTTTGACCGTCATAGCTAAGCGATGTCTCATAGCTGTTCTTCCTAGTTGCCAACTATATATCGCATCGCTAAAATTTTCATCCTCTAAATTTTCTTTTAAATAATCATTTACTTTAATTGCATATTGAAGCAAATTTTCTCTATTATGTGCAGATAAAACAAATAAATATTTATCATCAATTTCCGCTTTTCGGTCTTCTGTAATATATTCTTGAACTACAACATGAGCATTTGCTCCTCCTGATCCAAAACTACTAACCCCAGCTAAATAAGGATGAATTGCATCCCAAGCTTGAGATTTATTCTGTATTTGAAATGGCGAATCTGCTAAATGAATTTTTGGATTAAGTGTTAAGTGATTTATTGTTGCAGGTAATGTTTGATTTTTCAATGATAATATAACTTTCAATAATCCTGTAATTCCAGATGCTGACTCCAAATGCCCCAGGTTACTCTTTATAGAACCTATAGAACAATTGTTATTTCTCTCGCTCGGATTGAGCTGTAAATAAGCAGCCTGAATACCCTGAAACTCAATAGGATCTCCTAAAGAAGTACCTGTTCCATGTGCTTCAATATATGATATATTCCGGTTGATTATTCCTGCATTTTTCCAAGCTGATAGTAAAAGTTCACTTTGCTTCTGTGGATTTGGAACAGTCAATCCAGCTGCTAGCCCTCCATGATTAATACTGCTTCCTTTAATTATTGCATGAATTTGATTTCGATCTTCAATTGCTTTTCGTAAAGGTTTTAGTAAAAGAACAACTCCACCTTCCGAACGTACATATCCATTTGCAGATGCATCAAAAACTTTACATTGAGCATCAGGTGACAACATACCTGCTTTGTAGTATGCTATAGATAGATCTGGGTGACATATTAGGTTAATGCCACCAACTAAAGCAATACCAGATTCTCCTGAATGTAATGACTGGATCGCCGTATGTAATGCAACTAAAGATGAAGAGCATGCTGTATCGATTAAAAGACTAGGGCCGGTAAAATCAAAATAATAAGAAATCCTATTAGCTAATACAGCCAATGAATTGCCTACAGCATAATGAGCCTCAACATCAAGCTTTGCATCCTGAATTAAACGACTATAATCAGAATTGCTGGCACCAACAAATACACCGACATTTGTCTCTTTTAAATCTTTCGGTAAAATATTAGCATCCTCTAAGCAAGACCATGCTAGTTCTAATAGCATTCGTTGTTGAGGATCTGTCGTTTGAGCTTCTGATGGTAACATTCTAAAAAAAGAAGCATCAAATTTATCGGCATCGTTAACAAAACCTCCCCGATCTATTCCAGGCATATTTATACCATTAGGCCAACTTCCTCGATCTTTAGGATATGCATCAATAGCACATTTTTCGGATATCAACATTTGCCACAATTTATCTAGAGAGTCTATATTTCCTGGTAGTTTACAAGAAATTCCAATTACTGCAATATCTGAATCTGCTATCGACTTTATATTTTCTTCATCTGTAAATAATTGTGTTCCTATTTCACCTTCATTAGAGATTGATTTTTCATTTGTTTCAGGATGAATTAATATGCATTTAGCTAAATACTCAACAATTTTACGAGATGTTGAATGCTCAAAGAAAAAACCAGGTTTTAGGACTAATTGAAATTTTTCTTCTATTTGACCTTGAAATGCCAATAAGTCGACAGAGTTTAATCCCATTTCCATTAAAGGACGATCTTTATCGACCTGTTTTATATCTGAATTTAGAAGAAAAAGAATTGTATTTTCAATAAACTGATCAATGTGCAATTTATCAGAACAGTCTACTATTTTACACTGTTTTTCAATAAAATTAACTTGATCATATCGGGATCTTCTGTTTGGAAGGTCATTATATTCAATCAATACTCCATATCCTTGGTTTTTTATATCGCGAACCCTGTAATTTGATAATTCCTTAACAATAGTAGCTCCATGATTATAATGAAATGCCAAAATTGGATCTTGTTCTTTTCCTTGTAGTTTGATATACTGTTGAAAAGAAATATTATCATTAATATTGAAATTCTTACATAGTGTAACAGCTACAATTTTTGTAATAGTAGGAATTAAGCTAGCTCTCTGTAGCATAAATTCCAACAATTGATTCCCATAATTGAAATTTTGTGACTGTGGATGAATATTGACTGCAATTAATTGAATTATTGTACCAGATTTGTCATGTAATTTATAAACATTATCCATATTGCATTTTTCTAAATCATCTGTACTTGCAATACGCTGACTATAAATCACCCCCAATACTTGTCCGTCTTTCTCCAAAACAAATTGTCCTTGGGTATATCTTTGAAGACGTTCTCGAATTCTTTTTTGAGGTGTTCTCAATTGTTTTGGCCAACACAATGTTTCTAATTCATAAAGGCTTTTTAAATCTTTAACGTTAATCGGACGAATAATATAATCTCGCTTTTCTAGATTAGATATCTTTATTCCGATATTCTCAATAGAGTAATATTCAGGAGTATGCTCACTAAAAAAACCCATATTGGCTGCTGTCGTTATAAATAATTCTTCATTGGTAAGAGAAGCGATATTTTGATAAAAAGCTGTAAGATCATTTGGTGTTTGATTTTGTTCCCCATGACAATCTTCCAAAAACAATATTTTTTTACTTAAAGACATATCATAAGCTGATATAGAACCTTCTTTTTCAACAAGATGAAACTCAGATTCAATCTCAAATGACAAATTCTCAAATGTTTTATTAAGATGATCACTTGCAAGTACTTTAAGAGGATATTGCTCTAAATATTTTCCTCGAAGTGTTTTATGGCTAATTATCTTGTATACTTTTTCTACCAATGCCTCATTTCCAGAGCCAATATTAACGATTACCTGAGGTTGCTTTTCTATTGGTAACCGATCAAAAATGGTAGTTATCACTTTTTCTAAATCTCTCAAATAACCTCCATTATTCATAATATCTACTTCAATATTGAATTGTTCACTCACAGTATTTTTTTGATTATTTATAAGAACTTGTTAATGTTTTTCTTAAAATAAATCTTCAACAAACTAAAATATTTCTTAAATAAAATAGTCGTAGTGTATAGATTTTCTATAGTTAAGTGTAATTGATTAATTGTAATAAGGAAATTAGAACTAGGCTTATAAAATTCTTATTTCTTTTATTTAAGAGATGATAAGCATATTCACTATTTTCCTCTATCTATCCCAACAACTTAACATTTAAAAGCCTGACAAAAACAGCCCCCAATTATTTTAAAGCTCAGTATTATAATCACATATGTTAAAATACTTTTTGACACTTCTATTGTTTTTCCGGGAAAAATATATCAATGACAAGAGTAGCTGATAGCTCTACTGTAAAATTTGATTATTCTTAGTATATATAAAGAATGTAAAAGAAAAATGCTATTGCTGAAATTGCAACTTGTTGTGTTCAGTAAAATATTCTAAAAAACGTTTAACAGAAACATTCCCCATTAATCTTAAATAAAATACAAAATTCTCGAATATATTATTCATAATCTCGCACATAATCTATCTGCGCATTTTGATATTTTGGTTTATTAATAGTTTCTGGCATTATTGCAAATGCATCTGCATATATTATCGACATAACAATATTAGCTATAAAGTAAGGAAAATTACCTCCTGGATCCTCTGCGACAGATACAAATTCATAATCAACATCTCCATTTTTATAAGGGGTGAAAAGCCATTTATTATTCATTTTTGTCACTCTAAAACAGCCACAATTAGGGTCTTCAGGTATTTTTTCTGGATCAGCTATAAAGTCAACATATACAGCCTTTGTTATTGTATCTTGATGAAAGTTTGATTCAACTACATATTCCCTAGGTTCAAAAGGGAAAAAAAACTTTTGCTTGAACGAATAGTATATTAATTGAGGACTTATGCTATCAATCAATTGTGTATCATAAATGCCAACATCATCTGCTGCATTAGGGTCACGTATAAACCTCACTATAGTTTTCATGGATGCATTGACTTTTCCTGTAACCTTAAACTTTAACCAAGTTTCTCCTGGAGTTTTCATAGAATAGACTTTAACTCCATCTTTATCACTTATAACATCCCATTGATCAGAACCTGATGCTTTCCACACAAAATGTGCAATAATTGATGCTAAAGCAATAAATATAATTGCAACACATAAATATTTTTTCAACTTACCTTTCTTTTTACTTTTTTTTTCTTCTTGCTTGTTTTCCATCTTTTTAGATTTTTTAATAGTAAAAATGTACAATCACTTAAAAGACTAATTAAATGTCATGATTCAAGTGTAGTAATTAAATGCTTAGTTAAATATTTGGCTAAACAAATAAGAGTAAGTGTAGGAGTTACCCTATGGCTTGCAAGTAGTATA
>JAITTF010000116.1 GCA_031287215.1 Bacteroidales bacterium | reverse complement strand
ATTGACGAGTTCGCAAAATCCCGCATTTCGTCCACCGCGTCCTCTTTCGCTTCGTCCTTGGCGATGCGCTTTTCCGTGGAATTGTCCGCTTCATAGGCGCTTCGGGCGGTTAAAAAGGCGGTAATTTTGCCTACGGTCGCCGTGCATTCCGTAGCAACCCATCCAAAAGCCGTTTGTTTGGCGGTATCGGCGAGTGTTGCCGTCCATTTTTCCGCCAAATCGACTAAATCCTGTTCCCGTGAGGGAATCCAATCACTATGTGCCATATAAGCACCTCCTGTTTCATCAAGTATACCATAGTTTTTGATTTTTTGTAAGTAGTCGGGGTATAGTCTGGTGTTTTCGAGGGATAATCCGGCGTTTGTGGGGTTTAGTCCGGCTGTTGCAGGGGCAAGTCTGGCGATTCAAGAGGCTAATCTAGCGGTTCCAGACTGTAGTCCGGCGTTGTCAGGGGCAAGTCCGGCAATACTAGACTAAAGTCTGGAGGTCTTAGACTGTAGTCTGGCGGTTCCAGGGGGAAGTCTGACAGCTTTGAGGCAAATTGTTTTGAGACGCATATGGACAAAATTTTCAGCTTATGATAGTATGTAAACTATGCAGCAGACGCTTTTTGACTTTGAACAGAAAACCCTAGATGATGTGATTAACCCTGATACTTACAAGGGGATTTATTCTTTCCATAAATATTGGGGGAAGAAGCCCTTGGAGAGTATCAACTATTTTATACAGCAATATACAACGGAATCCGACATAATTATTGACCCGTTTTTGGGTTCCGGCTTCATAGTTCACGAAGGCTTACGGATGAACAGGCGGGTAATAGGAATAGACCTTAATCCATTTTCCATTGAACACACGCAATTCTTGTTGGATTTACCCTCTCCAAAAGAGTATATTAGCGCAATTAAAAATATTGAGGCAAGCATAAAAGAAAAAACATACTCTTCATATATGCTTGAAAATAATACTATAGCCTCACATTATCTTTGGGAAGGGGATTCCATAAAGCAGATTTGGAGTAAACAGGAGAACAAACGAACAAGGATTGAAATCGAACCTACTGATTTTGATAGAAACCTCTTTAACAGTTATCGAAATTATAATGTTAGAAACATTAGAGACGCGCATTTTTTTACTAATTCCCGTATCAATTCATACACTACGATGACGTTATCGGATATTTTCACAGACCGGGCGTTAAGAAATATTGATTTAATTATTGATGAAATAAAAAAATACTCGGGCGCGTTACAAAGAGCGCTATATCTTACTTTGACATCATCATCTGGACAAATGTCCTCAATGGTATTTGCAATTACCAATCGTGGAAAAACACAAAATAAAAAATCAGAAAAAATAGAAGTTGGAAGCTGGGTCATTGGATTTTGGCGACCTGAATTACATTTTGAAATTAATGTGTGGAATTGTTTTGAAAGCAGGGCAAAAAAACTCTATAACGCCTTGCAGAATACAAGCAGAGAAAAATATAAAATTCATAGTAATCTATCGCAACTTTTCCATTCAACAGCGGGTTGTTATTTGGCAAATAATAATTGTTTAGATGAGTTAAATACAATCCCCGACAATTCTATTAAACTTGTTTGTACCGATCCGCCTCATAGTGACAGAATACCATATCTTGAACTCAGTGAAATATGGAATTCTATTTTAAATAAAAATGTTTCTTTTGAAAAAGAAATAATTGTTTCTAATGCGAAGGAGCGAAACAAAAAAAAGGATAATTACATAAATGATATGGAGAAATTTATAGGGGAAGTAAATAGAATATTAAAAACGGATGGTATATTTTTACTCTACTTCAATGCGCGTGATAAAGAAAGCTGGAAATTTATGAAAATTATAGAAAAGGCAAGCGACCTTGAATTTTGCGGGGCATTTCCCTTGGAATATTCCGCAACTTCTGTCGTTCAAGATAACCGGAAAGGTGGAATGAAAAATGATTACATTCTTTTGATGAAACACAAAAAATCAAAAGTGCTAAATGAAAGTGAATTTAGTTTTATACCCGGCTGGATAGAAAAATTGACAGAAATTACATTGTGATAGGCTGTTGGAGGCAATATGGTGGAACATACTTTTGCGTTTTGGAAGAAAAAACATGACGATGCGTCATTGGAATTGTTTAACACCGATAGTTCAGGGCAATTATGGATAAAACTAAAATCAATAATACGTCCTGAATTGATAAAAGAATTTATCGCTCAAAACAATATTGAGTTAAAGTCCTCAACTTCTAGCAAGCAATTTGAAGAATTATTTTGTGTTCTTTCAGAAAATGTAGCAACATCACATCAAATTCTTGATTCATATATAAGGGGCAAGAATAGTCTTATTTTAAAAGAATTGGATATGGAAAAACTTGTTTCTGAACTCTATAGGTTAAAAGTTTTTGAATGGGGCGGTGATTACAAAAACTCGCTTGATAAGTATTTGGTTAGCCATTATGTAAAGGCCATATCATCTTACGACTTATTGCTTTCAAAGTTCGATACAGAAATTAACCATGCTGTAAAAGGTTATGTTTTAAATAGCTGGTATAACCATTGGTCGAGTATTTTGATTGAACATATATTCAAATTACATAAATCTGTTCTTCCTACAGTAGGGCAGATAAAAAACGTTGATTTCTTCATCAACAATATTCCATTTGACCTGAAAGTCACTTATTTTCCTGCCGAATATTTGAAACAAAAGAGAAAGGAAAAAGGGCTACCTG
>JAITTF010000081.1 GCA_031287215.1 Bacteroidales bacterium | reverse complement strand
CTGCGTCATTGCGGGCTTGCCCCGCAATCTCCCATCATTACAGGAGATTGCGGCATACGCCGCAAAGACGTACTTAGTCATAACATACTTTTTGAAACACCACTAAACTAAATTGCAATGGATACTTGGTTAAATCACACTTATAAGTCGGCATTAGAATCACTGCCATCAACTTTGTCTATTCCCTTGAAAACAATAGCAGACAAAATTGAAAAGAAAAATTATGCAGAGGCATTTGATTGTTTGCTTAAATTCTTTGAAATGAGTGTGCAGTATTTGTCCTGCATATTATTTCTGCAAATACAAAAAAAGGACAGATATAATGACACATTAGAAAAAGTTGTCATTTACATTTATTGCAAACCTTCGCTTTCTTTTGGGGATTGGGTGAATGCTATTTTTAGAGGATTATGCAAGGAATCAAGAAAGTTATTGCCGGAACATCCACTGATAAAACCATTAACGGAAAAAACAGTCAAAGCTATTTTAGACGGGGAACCCGATTTAGTAAAAATACGCAACAAAAAAGCGCATGGAACTATCTTGTCTGATACTGAATGTCAGGAAAAAATCAATGCACTTAAACCTCGTTTCGATGCGATGCTAACATTACTTCAACCGTTGCAACAATGGGACTATTTAACTTGTTGTCAGCAAGAAAATATTTCATTGAAAGGATGTAATACGCCTTGTTCAATCGAATCATCGCATAACTTAGAAGAATTACATTATTATATTCGTTTTTCAGAAGAAGATTTATTTGACTTGTACCCCTTGATATGCCACGAAGAAAAATTTGTATATGTGTTCCAAACAATAAAAAGGGGTGGTGGTATTGGCTATATTTCATCGGATGAGAATGCACCGGAGAACCCAAACAAAAATAATGTTGATGATTTTTACAAATGTGTTGCAAAAACATATCCTGCATGGAAAACCATTTTAGCAAGAACAAAAACAGCCTCGCTCCAATTTATTGAGCAAGCCCAAAAAGACAAAAAGTATAATAAAGATTTCTTTGTGGATAGGGAAAAACTGACAAAATTTTTTCAAGATTTTTGCAATAGCGACAAAAGACTGTTTTCTCTTCCCGGCGAAGCCGGTCAAGGAAAAACAAGCCAGTTGTGCAACTGGACAGAAAAACTTATCGAAGATGGCAAGAGCGTATTGATATTTAGCAGTTCCGACTTCTCTGCTCAAAATACGAAAGATAAAGAAAGTCCGTTAGAACAAAAACTACGAGCCGTTTTTGACGACAGTTCTGATATCAAGATGGAAGTATTGTTAGACAACATACACGAAAAGGCTTCTGAACAAAATGAATATATCTATTTTTTCTTCGATGCTATTAACGAATGTTTGACCTATAGCCACTCTAAAGGTGAAACAGAAACATCTAACGGACCTCTATCGCTGTATAAAGACATTGTTAAATTTCTGGTAGAAAGGGATTATCCTCATTTCAAAGTATTGTTTACTTGTCGCAGTTATACTTGGGGGAAGTCAATTAGACCTGAAATAAAGGAGGAAAAACAACACCTCTTTGGTGAAGATAAAGATATTACCGTTCACGGTTTCACAGATAAAGAACTTGAGGAGGCATTTCAAAAATATCAAGACCTCTATCAGATGGAGACCTGCTTTCAAGACCTTGAACGAAGAGTTGCCATTCGCCTCAAAGACCCATTGATGCTGAAAATAGCATGTACCAATTATTTGAGCAAAGAATTACCTGCCGATACCGATTATTACACTTCCATATCGCTATTTGAAAAAATGGTGGATGACATAAAAACTTCTTATGCAGGCAACGGACAATATCAAATAATTTATGAAATAGCAAATTATATCTTTGATAGATACGAGCACGAAACCCCCGAAGATAGTGTTTCATTAAACAACTTACCTCCCGTATTTGAAAAATTGATAAACAATGAGAATGGTAAAACGCCTGCGTATTATGAACTTTTCAATAGAACAGAGCGACCTGTGTTGCGTCTTTCAAGTACTGATGAATTGCAATTTGTTTATGAGCGTTTTCTTGAATATATGATGGCATTGGTATTTGTTGAGAGAGGCGAGTTAAATGCAAAGTCATTTGTGGACGAACTTAAAAAAGTGAAACAAAATGCAGTATTTTTGGGCGCAATGCGCAATGCACTTATCATGCATCTGCGAAAGACAAAGGATTTAACAATAATTGTGCAATTAATAAAAGAGAATGGCGACGATTTAGAGATAAAGTATTTATTGACCGAAACGCTCAATGTTTTGATTAACGAAAACCACGAACAGTTGATTTTTGAGTTGATAAATAAACTGATAAACGAACAAATACCAAACAGTATTGTCAATATCAAAAAGTTCAACGATAATGAAAAATTAATTGAAAATAATAAGGCAAACGAGGAAGTTATGAAGAAACGAAACGAGGCATACAATGAATTATTGCCGTTACTTCGTTTGCGTGAATATGCTGTGGTCAGTGTTGTAAACGGGCTGTTTAT
>JAITTF010000036.1 GCA_031287215.1 Bacteroidales bacterium | reverse complement strand
TGCAATTAACTCTTTAGCACCTATTCCGGCTAACAATCCTATCCCCATTTTCCAATCAAATCCTAATGGTTTGATAGTAGGTTCAATACTCTTTCCAATGGTTCCCAAATAGGAGTTCTCTTGCTGTTCGGTTACATTTTGGTATTGGTCATGATTCGGAAAATATCCGAAAAACCAAATAATTACAGATGCAATTAAGATGATCCCACCCATTTTTTTTAGATATTCTTTACCTTTACTCCAGCTATGGCGAAGGGTTACTTTCAAAGTAGGCATTCTATAGGGAGGTAATTCCATGACAAATGGCAAATCTTCTCCTTTGATCAAAACTTTACTAAAAATGCGCGCCATCAAAGCAGCTAAAAGTACCCCAAAAATATAGATAGAAAACAAAATAAGTCCTTGATATTGTGTAAAAAAAGCACTTATTAAGATGATAAATACCGGCAGTCGGGCACTACAGCTCATCAATGGAATGATCAACATCGTAATCAACCTGGATTTTCTGCTTTCAATCATCCTTGTAGCCATAATCGCTGGCACATTACAGCCAAAACCCATTACCAACGGGATAAAAGATTTGCCATGCAACCCAATTTTGTGCATGATTTGATCCATAATAAATGAAGCCCGCGCCATATAACCGGAATCTTCCAAAAATGAGATACAGATATATAAAATTAAGATATTGGGTAAAAAAACGATGACAGCTCCTACCCCTCCGATAATGCCATCAACGAGCAAATTTTTGAGCGGTCCTTCGGACATGATATCGCCCACAAGAGTACCAAAACCGGAAAATATCCATTCTATCCATCCTACAGGATATTGTCCTACCGAAAAAGTAATTTGAAAGATCAAAAATAAGATCAATAAAAAGATGGGATAACTCAAATATTTATGAGTCAATACAGCATCTAAATGTTTGGTCAATTTTTTCTCTTGCTGCACATTGACAAAAACCTCCTTCAAAGCACCGGCGATATAGCCATATTTAGCATCCATAATCGCTGATTCGCTATCTTCATGAATGGTCTCTTTGATATAGAACAACATTTTATCTCTCGTATCGCTAACATATTGACTATAAGGAAGTTTTTTTACAACACTTTCTATTTCCTTATCTTTTTCCAATAATTTTATTGCCAAAAAACGTGTAGAATAGACCGCACGGATAGGATCGTCAACTGGAAATTTACTCTTTACCAAGTCAATAGCTTCTTCCAACAACGCACCATGATTGATGTGAATATGTCGGAAAATTTTTTCTATTTTACTTTTCAGATGTTGGTTTAAATGGGCATAATCATCCAGCTGCGGTTGATGATCTTTTTCAATAACCTCCTCTTGATGCCAATGGGTCAAATAATCCATAATTTCTGGGTTTATATTACCCTCTTCATCAATATAATCGGAACCCTCATAAAGATTAATCATCACATGAAATAGATGGTCAATACCGCGTCCCTTCGTAGAAACAGTGGGAATGACAGGAACTCCAAGTAATTTACTAAGCGTTAGACAGTCTAACTGATTGCCACTCTTTTCCAATTCATCATACATATTGAGCGCAATAATCATACGCACATTCATGTCAATCAATTGGGTAGTAAGGTACAAATTGCGCTCTAAATTGGAAGCATCTACCACATTGATGATAATGTCGGGGGTCTCTTCAATAATATGCTTTCTAACATAGAGTTCTTCCGGAGAATAGGCTGTTAAAGAATAAGTTCCCGGTAAATCTGTCAGTTTAAATTTGTAACCTTGAAAAGAGAAGTATCCCTCTTTTGCATCTACAGTAACTCCGCTATAATTACCTACACGCTCTGTAGATCCTGAAGCCACATTAAAAAGCGAAGTTTTACCACTATTGGGATTGCCAACTAAAGCAACGTTGATCATTCTACGTTGTGTACCGGCAATTTTCTGCAATTCTTCTTCAACTATAGGCATTTGGGGGCTCTCTTTTTCATGCTCTATAATAGTAGCTATATCGCTCTCACTAACGACTTCAATCAATTCTGCCTCTTGTTTACGAAGTAGAATTTCATAACCCATAACCTGATATTTTATGGGGTCTTTCAACGGAGCATTGAGCAAAACAGTAACTAATTTTCCTCTTACAAATCCCATTTCAACGATACGTTTTCTAAAGCTACCGTGTCCTAAAACCTTGACTATAACCCCTTTTTCTCCTGTTTTTAATTCCGATAAACGCACTTTTCTTCTTGATTAGTTTCTCTTTTATTGATTTTGCAAAGTTACAATAAATAATAGACTCTTTTTTCACTATTTATAGGGAGTTTGAGCTTCTTCTTCCTTAATAATGAGGATAATTAAAGACAATTAAAAAAAAAATACATTTTGTGATTGTCGATTTACTGAATCTGCCATTTGTTTTTAGAAAGAGGTTTGAAATTTTTAAATTTAGATTTTTTTTTTTTGCTGTTTCTAATTTTTAAAAGAAAAATATGTATTTTTGCAACAAATTTCAAATATGGAGTATAAACGTATTTTGCTGAAACTAAGTGGCGAATCTTTAATGGGTTCCGATAATTATAGTCTTGATTATAAAGCAATAAGTTATTTTGCAGGAGAAATTTGCACGGCTATTGCTCTTGGAGTTGAAGTCGGTG
>JAITTF010000322.1 GCA_031287215.1 Bacteroidales bacterium | reverse complement strand
AAGAAAAGCAAAGAAGAAAAAACGATCCACACCTGCAATGCCATATCCAATTGCAGCCACCACAAACTGGACTATCATAATGATGGGAATACCCACTGCACTGCCAAACACCATATTTTTAACCTCATTTTTTATTAAAGCTAAATTTTCTCCTTGTATAGGGGCATAACTTAATAACGTTTTTTCAATACTTCGTCCATTTAAAAACATAAAATAGAGTATAAAAAACATCATCAATAAATTAACTACAAACATATAACTCGTATCTATCAACGAAGAAGCTATTCCTGAAATAAAATTAGTTGCTTCCGAAATCAAGTCTGATGATATTAATGAAAAACCTACTTTTTCATTAATATCCTTCACAAATTCCGTAAGATTAGCAGTAATAAGCTGAATATCTATCACCGGTATTTCACCTACCAAAATATTAACTACAAAATAGCCAAGCACCCCCACCACTGCCAACATACCAACGACTATCATGAGCGAAACCAAAATCGGCTTCCAATGTTTTTGTTCTATGAAATAAAAGGCAACTTTTCTAAACAGAAAATAGATGGTAATAGCACCCAGCAGACTGCTAAGCAGATAATTAAGTTTAAAAAAAATGAGCAATCCTGTAGCGATTAATACTACCAAAAAAAGCAATTGCCCAAAAAAACTGTTGTTTTTCTCAATTAATGAAGGTTTTAACGGATTCATGTAATATGTTAATAAACAAAAATACTACCTTGTTGTCTCAAACGGATTCCTTCCCGTTGTTTAGTATAATAGATGATGTAGGTGTAATTAGAATAGCCTTTAATTTTACCATCTTCCATGCCATTCCATTTAAAATTTTTATCTGTAGAATGGAAAATCAGGTTGCCATATTTATTATAGATAAAAATTTCTGCCTCAACCAATCTTTCCGGAACAGGAAAAGACAACTCATCATTTAACCCATCTTTATTTCCGGGAGTAATAGCATTAGGAAAAACTACTATAAATGGGCAGTCAGGGATCATGATTGCACCTTTCACTTGACATTTTGTAGAATCATGAATACCTTGGACAACATACATACCGGGATTATAAACCATAATTTCTTTTTCAGTACTATAATGATTCCACGTGATATCAAAATCAAAAACTGCAGTCAACTCAATAGTCTCTTCTTCACAAAATTCTTCTATTGTAGGATTTACAAGGATTTCTATATCAGGCGGCGATATCGTAAAAAAGACAGAAAGAGCAAAGACTTCATTGCTTTGTAATAATACTTTTTCTTCTATAAGATAGCTCCCCTGCTGAAGATTGATATCCCACTCTTTTACATCGTTCAAATGGATCTGTAATTGTCCATTGATATACCAATAAAGGTGCTCTTCAGACAACAGCTCTCCATAAGGGAATCCTCCCAAAACATGCCATTGACATTGGTTGAAAGAGCGTAAATCGACATCGGTATAGTCTAAATCATTAAGAATTAATTGGGGATCACATTGAGTTAAAGTAATAGAGGTATCAACAGCACAACCTTTATCGTTGTATGCTGTTACAGAATATTCTCCCGGTAAAGTTGCTTCAATAATAGAAGAAATGGATCCTGAACTCCAAACAAATTGGTTTAAAATGTCAGACAATACTTCAATAGGGATAACGTGTTGATCGCAAAAGTCAGTGGTAGGAGCACTAATAGAAACTCCTAAATCCATAACAATCAATGTTTTTGACAAGAGCGAATCACATGCTCCGGGAAAGGAAATGGTAAAAGTACCACCATTGACGGTAGGATGAGGTAAAACTTTATAGGGTATTTCAATGCTAGTAGAGTCAATGGGCAACACTACAAACATCGGCATAGGAGTCCCATCAGGTTGAACTACATCATTGACACAACTTCCTGAATAATAAAGAGGAAGCACTAATGGGCTTTCCGGAGCGGTATGATAGTAGATAAATTTATTATGAGTACAACCTCCGAAAACCGTATCCGTTTGGATGTCAGAAGACTCATTGATAAGGTTGCTTAACACCAAACTACCGGCTTTAAGAAACACTCCTGAAGCGAGCATAGCATCCTCTACATTAGCAATAGCTAACTTTAAATGGTAGGTTTGGCAGGGAATTACAGCCACTTTAGCAGTAGTAAGCTCAACAGTATTGCCATTATATTCTACATTAGGATATAATCCGGGAATTCCATTTGTAGAACTTGGAACATAATTTGGTCTATAGTATTGAGTATTAGCATGTTGACTTATATTTGTTATTGTTACTGAACTATTTGTTCCCGGTACGACTGCAATATTTCGGGTACCAACAATACCAGGACCTGAGATAAAAAAACCAAAAACGTCATTAAACTGAGATCCGGGGGACGAATACATAGGATATTCTTCGGAAGCAAATACATATTCAAATGAGATGGTATCCACTGTGGGGGTAAAATCAAATTCTAATATAGACCCTGATGTAATTGGGTGATTTGTTGCATTTTGCAAGTCTGTGTCAAAAATAGGAGTTCCATCATTCAATGCTTGGCAATTAGCTGACACGTTCGGACCTTCTACACATCTTCCCGGACCTGTAGTCATTAAGATACCCTCTTCGATTCCAATACCTTGAGTAAGCGAACCATGACTAAAATACAATAACGACCTGTCTAATGTCGTCCAACTGGAGCCATTCCATCCTGAGCCTGTAAAAGTAACATTGAAAATGGTTTGATCGGTGTGATCTGCAACAAGTACATTGGAAAGCAATTCTTGCGGTGTATAATTTTTATAGGGCAACTCCCTATTCACCCAAATACTACCATTATTGGGTTGGGTGGGATATGAGTTGACCTTTTCAGTGCCAATGGTTTGTTGCCTTAACAATAAAAGGCTATCTATATTTTGAGCAAAAAGAGAAATAGGAGATGATACAATAGTAACCAGGAAAAACAAAAAAATAAAACTTCTCTTCATAATAATTCAGTTAAAAAAACAGGTCTGCAAAGTTAAAAAAAAAAATGAATACATTACTGTTTAATTGACAATATTTTTCTGTTTTTGTTGTCTATTTTATGAAATGTAGTTTTTATGATTTCGTTAATCACAATTTAGCATCGATCACTACTTTTGCGAAACGAAAATATTGCAATCAAAATTAATATTAAGCCTCTAAAGAGATCCAATGATCGAAGTCTGCGGCTGAGACTAATTCCAACTTGAGAGCAGCTTCTTTGAGAGTAAGATTGTAGTCAAAAGCATATTGTGCAATTTTAGCGGCATTATGATAGCCAATATGGGGATTGAGGGCGGTAACCAACATGAGGGAATTGTGTAAATGGTGGTCAATATTTTCCAAATTAGGTTGAATACCGGACATACAATTCAGATTGAAAGAGTTGACTGCATCGGCAAGCAGTTGTGCAGATTGAAGCAGATTATACCCAATCATAGGCATAAATACATTCAGTTGGAGATGTCCTTGTAGCGCTCCCGTAGTAATAGCTACATCGTTGCCAATCACTTGACAGCAGACCATAGAGAGTGCTTCACATTGCGTTGGGTTCACCTTGCCGGGCATGATAGAGGAACCCGGTTCATTGGCAGGAAGTATAATTTCTCCTATACCACATCGCGGACCGGAACCTAACAACCTAATATCATTAGCAATTTTCATCAAGGAGAC
>JAITTF010000300.1 GCA_031287215.1 Bacteroidales bacterium | reverse complement strand
TAGGAAGTGCTTCATGGACATCTCAGAATGGCTCTAAGTTGGGCAGTTGTGCTACACCCGGATACTCCGGTACTGTGTTTGAACCGATAGATGCTTACAAAGGAGACTTAGCCAGAACCTATTTCTATATGACTACCTGTTATATGAACAAGAAACTCGATTATGCTGAAGGTGCTACGATGATCAACTATTCCCAATCAACACACTATTCACAGTTAAAATCATGGGCTTTGGCGATGCTGATACAATGGCACAATGATGATCCCGTAAGCCCAAAAGAGATAGATAGAAATAACTATATTTATGATATTCAACACAATAGAAATCCATTTATAGATTATCCTGAATTAGTAGGACTTATTTTCGATAGTGATTCCGTCAACTATTTCCTTCCTACATCAATCCATGCAGTTCCAAATGAAAAACCTGCTATTTATCCTAATCCCGTTACGGATCAGCTATACATCTCCAATTTAACAACCCCTCATGCTCAAATTACTGTTTTTGACCTTCAAGGAAAGATATTCTATTCTCAAACCGTAAGCGGAAAAGAATGTAAAATTGAGGTAACTTTATTCCCTGCTGGTTTTTATTTCATAAAGATAGATCATTGTGTTTCTAAATTTTTGAAAACTAATTAGTTCAATAAAAACAATACAATCTATGATAATCCCTTACAAACAGAGTGTTGTAAATACTATTACTAATTCCTATTTTCCTAATCTGTGGAAAATATACGAAACAGCATTTCCTTGGTCAGAGAGACGAGATTTAGATAGTCAAAATCGCATTTTTACTAATCCAAATTATTTTTTAGAAATTTGGACAGATAAGGATATGGTGTTAGGTTTTATTGGCTGGTGGAAGTGTATTGATTTACTATACGTTGAGCATTTCGCAATTCATCCCAACTATCGTTCACAAGGATATGGACAACTTTTTTTGTCTGAATGGATTGCAAAAAAAAAGATGCCCATAATATTAGAAATTGAACCGGTAATGGACAAACTAACATTACGCCGGCAAAAATTTTATCACCGTTTAGGATTTAAAACAAACAATATTGTGCATGTTCAACCACCTTATCACAAAGATACAGAGGCTCTAAATCTATGGTTAATGTCCTATCCTCACCTTATTTTAAAAAATCAATATGCCGTATTAAAAAATCAACAACTAACAGAAATTATTGGCAACTTGTGATCTATTATCTCAAAAAAATGTATCTTTGTAAATTAGTATTAATACAATACAATCAACCTCATACAATAAGTTAATATGCTTATTTTCAAGTTGATATTATTTTTTTTATATATATCAGAATGCTTATAAATAGAGATAAAATCGCAGTTTCTTATCAAGGAAAAGCGTATAGTTATAGTTCACTTTTGCAACATAGCCAATGTTATTCCAATTCTTTTGCTCAAATAAAACCGGAAGCTAAAATCATCATTATTGCCGAAAACTGTCCTGAATGGATTTTTGCCTTGTATGGTTGTTGGAAAAATAGAGGCATTGCGATTCCAGTAGATGCCATGTTGCAGCCTTCAGAATTGGCATACATCATCAATGATGTCTCTCCCACTGCCATTTTTACTACTCTTTCTAAGAGAGAAATTGTTGAAAAAAGTTTGGCAGATCTCCACATTACAATTCCCATCTTGACGCCTAAGGAGATTGATATTTCTAAAATAGAGGATTTAACGCCGGAGGATTTTATCCCTGAGAATAAAGATAAAACGGCAATGATCAATTACACGTCAGGGACGACAGGATTTGCAAAAGGGGTAATGCTCTCATTTGATAATTTAGCCTACATTGTTCATGCAGTATGTACTGACATTGAGATATTTAAACCTGGACTAAATACTATGGTATTACTTCCTGCACATCATATTCTTCCTCTGATGGGCAGTATTGTAGCCCCGATGTTTGCTGGACAAACGATCTATATCGCAAAAAGTTTGGCTGCAGAAGAGATTATAAAGACGTTAAAAGAGGGGCAAATCGGCATTATCATAGGTGTACCTAGACTCTATGAAACGTTGGCAAAAGGGGTAATGTCAAAGATCAATGAAAAATGGATTACTAAATTTATTTTCAAATTGGCAGGATTGCTTAATTGTAGATGGTTGTCAACCAAACTGTTCAAAGCAGTTCATGACAAATTTGGCGGACATCTTACCTATTTAGTTTCTGGAGGTGCTGCATTGCCGGTAGAGACAGGACGTGTTTTTAAGACTTTAGGATTTGAAGTCTTGGAGGGATACGGCATGACCGAAACGGCTCCTTTAATTAGTTTTACACACCCCGGCAAATGGACGGTAGGCTATTCCGGCTATCCGCTAAAAGGTACTGAATTGGAAATTAAAGACGATGAAGTGATTGTTAAAGGTCGTAATGTAATGCAAGGCTACTACAATCGTCCTGAAGAAACGGCAGAAGCTGTGAAAGATGGTTGGCTTTATACGGGTGATTTTGGTTATTTAAACCGTTATGGACTCAAACTGACCGGTCGTAAAAAAGAGTTGATCGTTACGTCAAATGGCAAAAATATTGACCCTATAGAGGTTGAAAAATTCTTTTATAGTGTGTCAAAATATGTCAAAGAGATCGGCATTTTTATGCATGAAAATATCATCCAAGCGGTTATATTTCCTGATATGAATGCTATACGCAGTAAATCTGTAGAATCACTACCTGAACTCATTCGAGAAGATGTGCTCGATTTTAATCAAAATGTGTCCTCTTATAAAAGGATTAAACGTTACCATATTGTTTCCAAAGAGCTACCTAAAACAGCAATGGGAAAAATTCAACGTTTTAGGTTATCGGAATTGATCGAAGATACCAAAAATGAGGAAGAGATCAATCTTAAGGAATATAGTGAGCAATACAAATTATTACGTTCTTTTGTGGAACATGAAACCGGCATGCCGGCAAAAGAAGATGCTCATTTTGAAATTGATATGGCTATGGATTCCTTGTCAAGAGTAGCACTTTTATCATACGTAGAAAATACTTTTGGCATAGTACTTACAGAAGAGCAGTTGACAGAGTTGAGTTCATTGAATAAATTAAACCACTATATCGAGGAAAATCAACAAAATGCTATCAGCAATAAAATTACAGATTGGAAAGATATTCTTACCGCCAAAATAGCGGATATGAATCTAAAACTTCCTAAATCAGGATTAACCAGTAGAAGTCTTCATATTACCTTTCATGTTGTATTAAAATCTATCTATCGTTTTAGAACCAGAGGAGTAAAAAATATTCCTCAAGAGCCCTGTATCCTCGTTGCCAACCATCAAAGTATGCTTGACGGAGTATTGATTACCTCTACCCTCAAACAAGAAATTAACAAAAAGACCTATCTGTTTGCTAAAGAGTTACATTGGAGAAATGCAATCATGAAATTCATGGCAAGAAAAAACAATGTCATTCTCATGGATATTAACAATAATCTGCGAGAGGCATTGCAAAAGTTGTCTTACGTACTTCAGAAAGGGAATAATGTTATTATTTTTCCTGAGGGAACTCGTTCTAAAACAGGTTTAGGCAATTTTAAAGACACTTTTGCCATTCTTAGCATTGAATTAAATGTTCCAATAGCACCTGTAGTCATCACAGGATCCGACAAAGCCGTTTCCAAAAGACTTAAAATCCCTATACCTCGATTTTTTTCCAAAGTCTCTGTTGACTTTATGGCTCCGATTTATCCACAATCCAACGAATCCTATCACGACTTAAAAGATAGAGTCGCTAAAATGATGACAGCAAAAATTGATGAAATTAAGAAAAAATAGGCAATTATAGAGATAGTCAACTATCATGAACCCAATAGAAATTAATAATGTATTTAAGTCTTTTAAAGATGTAAAAGCCGTACGCGGTATCTCACTGACCGTGCAGGCGGGAGAGTTTGTGGCGTTGCTTGGTCCTAATGGTGCAGGCAAAACAACCTTAGTGGAAATGATGGAAGGACTGAAAAAACCGGATAGCGGAGAGATTTTTATCCAAGGTAAAACATGGCAAAAACAGGAGCATGAACTGCGCAAAATTATTGGACTTTCTCTACAAGAAACCCGATTTTCAGAAAAATTGACAATATTTGAAACACTGCGTCTATTTGCGAGTTTTTTTAATTTGGGAGATGATCGTGTAGATGAAGTGATTGAACTGACCGGATTGCAGAGTAAACGTAAATCCATGACCGGTATGCTGTCAGGAGGTCAACGTCAACGATTGGCTCTGGCAGTTGCCCTGCTCAATCACCCTCAGATTCTCTTTTTAGACGAACCGACAACAGGTCTTGACCCTCATTCTCGTTTGGATTTGTGGTGTATCTTAAAATCCTTGAAAGAGCAAGGAAAAACTACGCTCATTCTCACTACACACTATATGGAAGAAGCTGAATCATTGTGTGATAAAATTATTATTGTGGATGATGGTGCCATTATTAAAGGGGGAAAATTAGAAGATCTGTTGGATGACAATTCAACCAATTTGGACGAACTGTTTATCAATTTGACCGGTAAAACATTAACTGAAGCAGATGAAATCTCTTAAAAATAATCAACTCTTCCAATTGACGCTGACCCATTGGTTGGAAACAACTCGCGAACCGAGTGTGCTCTTTTGGGGCATCATTTTTCCAATATTGCTTTCCATCGGCATGGGATTAGCTTTCACACAGAGTTCAGAATCTAAATTCAGAGTGATAATAGTTGCTGAAGAACAAACTTCATTGGACTCATTACTACAGATTTATGCTATACCTGATCGAAGTGAAAAAAAAGAAAAATTGATTTGGAAAATTCCTGATCAGACCTTAGGAAACAGTGAATTTACTTTTATTCATAGTGATTGGAATAAAGCAATCGTAGCCTTGAAACGAGGTGAAGCAGACTTAATCATTACAGATTCTATGGGTTTGCTGTTATACCATTTTGACCCTCATAATGCCCAATCGCAATTAGTCTATATGAAAGTGTCGGCATTGTTGGAGCATCCCAACAATGCTAATTCTATAGGATTTTCTGATGATATAGAACCATTAACGCTGAAAGGGGTGCGTTATATTGATTTTTTAGTGCCCGGTTTAATTACCTTCGGCATGATGGGGTCTATCATGTGGGGCATTAGTTATGCGATCATCGAAAGGAGATCCCAAAAACTTTTGCGGCGAATGGTAGCTACTCCTATGAAGAAGCATAACTTGCTTATAGCGATGATGTTTGTGCGTACATTGATGAATATTGTAGAGGCTATGGTGCTCTTCTTTTTTGTATGGTTGCTGTTTGACATCTCTATTCAAGGAAGTATTAGCGCACTATTTGCACTATTTTTAGCAGGGAATATTGCTTTTACCGGCATTGCAGTGCTCATCTCTTGTCGTACTGCTAAAACAGAAGTAGGTTCAGGATTGATCAATGCCATACAATTGCCTATGATGATTTTGTCGGGTATCTTCTTTAGTTACCATAGTTTTCCAAAATGGAGTATAGGATTTATCAAATTACTGCCTCTTACTGCCTTGACGGATGGTATTCGCAGTATTTTCAATGAAGGGGCTGGATGGATGGAGATTGTAACTCC
This sequence comes from Bacteroidales bacterium, assembly GCA_031287215.1. GTDB lineage: Bacteria > Bacteroidota > Bacteroidia > Bacteroidales > WCHB1-69 > JAGVVH01. The sequence continues at coordinate 458 of JAITTF010000300.1, read as the reverse complement.
TTCTATTGCGCTTACAGTTTTTGGGATCGGTTGTTTTTTTATTGGGATTCGGTTGTTTAAGTGGTATTGATTCATGATTTATGAGTTCACAACTACTTTAGTTATTACTAATTTAATTTTCTGGTTCCCGGCATTTTACTATTGTGTGTGAATGGTATTACCAATATCATCTCCGTAATACTTATTTTAAAGAAACACAAATGGGCTGCTCTGTCGGGAATGCTCTGCGGAATCATTCTCATGCTTTGGATAACGGTGCAATTTGTTATTTTGAAATTTAACTTTTTATCATTTATCTATTTTGTTTTTGGAATTTTTCAAACTCTAAACGGTTTCCTGTTTTTAAAATATTTGGTGGTGCTGTAAAAAGTATGCTGTTATAAAAATTTGACAATCAGTTAGAAAAGATGTAATTTTATAATTATGAAGATACAGATTACACTCCATTGTCCCGATTG
>JAITTF010000287.1 GCA_031287215.1 Bacteroidales bacterium | reverse complement strand
ATGGCTTTGGGATACCCGCACGGTACCCTCCGGCAGTTATGTTTATGCTGTTTATCAGAACAATACGATGTTGGAGTCGGGGAAGTTGATTGTGAGATAATTTCGGAGAACGGAGAACGAAAAACGAATCCGTTTTCCGTTCTACTTTTTCACTCCTGACTTAGTTAGCGAGGACCTAAAATGGCGTCAAAAAACTCAACAAAAACAGAAATTTATTGTGAGATTTGGAATGTAAAGTGAGAAAACAGTGCTATTAGAGCCACTCAGTATGGGCGTAAGGTTCGTGTTCGCGGTCAAAGCAATTAGGATAACGTCCTTGCATGCCATTATAAAATTGTTTGATGTGCTCAATGTCTGCATTAACGTCATCCGTCAGTTGATATACCCCACCAATGCCTCCTCTTCGGCTACGGTAATCCAAATAGCCTAATAAAACGGGGACATCAGCCTCTTTAGCAATATAATAAAATCCTTTTTTCCATTTTGGGTTTAATTTTCGGGTACCTTCCGGCGAGATGAGCAACGCCACCTCTTCGCGTTCTTTGATCATGTCGGCGGCAAAATGGTGAAACCGTGCTGCATTTTTCCGATTGACAGGAATACCTCCCATTTTTTTCAGAACAACCCCCAAGGGGCACCAAAAAACTTCACTTTTTATTAAAAAAACCGTTTTGACGTGCATCGTGCGTAATGCCATATAACCTACTAGGAAATCAAGCATACTGGCATGTGGCGCAAATAGTAAGACACATTTTTTAGCCTCTGTCGGGATATTCACGGTATCTATTTTATATCTGAATAATTTTAAAATAAAGGAACAAAATCTTATCATAACAGCATCTTTTTAGGTAAATATCGTTAATCAAATTAATTATTAAAGTTCAACAAAACTACCGCCATCAACAGTAACATTGATAGCACTTTTAACCCCTAATTTTAAGGCACAATGATCCACAATATGTCCGGCAGGGAAATTAAAGAGCATGGGAAAGCTATAATAGGCGCAATGTTCGTAGATAATTTCTGTTGCATTTTTGCCGAATGGAATCTCATTATCATGCATTTTAGACAGTCCACCTACGATAAGCCCTGCTATATCTTGCAATTTTCCGGCTCTTTTCAAAGCTATCATCATTCGGTCAATATGATATAAATATTCATCCACATCTTCAAGGAAAAGAATTTTATGAGTACAATCCGGTTCAGAAGAAGAACCTAATAAAGAGTATAATACAGACAAATTACCACCTATTACCACTCCTTCAGCAGTTCCAAGTCTATTTTGTGGATGCGGTGAAGTAGTATATAGACTTTTTTTTCCTACCAGAGCCTCAAATAGAGTAGTAACAGACAAGCTATGTAATTCTTTAAATTCTGTAGGCATAGCGCAATGCAGCGTAGGCATTTGATAATGTTGATGAATATGGGCATGAAAAACAGTAATATCACTATAACCGCAGATCCATTTAGGATGTTTGCAAAAAGAAGTAAAATCGAGTTTGTCTATCACTCTTACGGAACCATAACCACCTCTTACGCAGAATATTGCTTTGATGTTAGGGTCATCCAATAGTTGTTGAAAATCAGCAGTTCGTTCTTTATCAGTACCTGAAAATTGACTGTTTTCTCCTAATAGATGTGCAGGAACCCTCACAGAATACCCTTTTTTTTCAATCAAATTGATTGCTATATTCAGCTCTTTTGCCGTTACTTTGCGGGCAGGGGCCGCAAATGCGATGCCATCTCCATGTTGAAGATAGGGTGGGTTCATGATTATAGGTTTTTATGTAATTTTTCTAATATATTGGCGGTCATTAATTTTAAACTTTCTCTTTGGGGACTTGTTCTAATTTTTATAGGGATTTTCTTCTGTTTTTTATTAAAAAAGTAACCTCCAGTAGTATCTTTGACCTCCTCAGCAAGGGCAAGATAAATCATGGTAGCAGCTCCTTTGGCAGGTGAATAGATGATGGGGCGGAAGAACAGGTCGGTAAGTTTATCCATCCATTTGATACCCATTGAGATAATGGGAGTACTCACGATGAAAGGGTCTGCACAATTGACAGTGATATGTTTTTCTTTCATTTTTTCGGCATAATCCATTGTAAAATAGACTATTGCACGTTTTGAGGCAGAATAATGCACAAAACGGTTGAACTTTTTTGAATTTACCGGTTCAAAAAAGTCATCTTTAACTTCAAACCATTTGTAGGAAAGGGAAGCCATATTGACGATCCTACTACCTTCAGGCATGAGTGGGGTCATTAGATTGGATAAATAATAGGTTCCCAAATAATTAACTGCGGCAGTCAATTCCAAACCTTCCGGAGTTTCTGCCGGTGCATGTAGTAAAATGCCGGCATTGTTAAGTAATAGGTCGAACTGATGAAATTCAGTTTTTATTTGATTTACAAAACGTTCTACAGAATCGAGATTGGATAGATCTATTTGTAAAAGGGAAATCTCACCTTTAGTTTTATTTTGCAGTTCTTCAAGGACAGGTTTTGCCTGTGCAAGGTCAATACATCCCATGATTACCTTATATCCGGCGAGGGCTATGAGTTCTGTAATAATTCGCCCCATTCCTCCATCGGCACCTGTAATGACAGCAGTTTTCATAATTTTTTTTCTAATAAAGAATGAATCTAAAACAGTAATTCTTATGAAGTTATAGTATTCATTGTTTTCTTATTCTATGAGTGACTCCGACAGGACTCAAACCTGTGACCTTCAGAACCGGAATCTGATGTTCTATTCACTAAACTACGGAGCCTTTTTATGAACTGCAAAAGTACGAAAAAAAACAGAGCTAATCAAAAAAATATTGTATTTTTGCAGGGTCTTTAATCCTACAAAATAATTGTAATATGGCACCAAAAGAGATCCTCCAATTTTTGAATGAATTGCAAGAAAATAACAATCGTCCCTGGTTTACCGCCAACAAAGAGAGATACGATGTATTGCAAAAAGAGTTTTATCAATTTATAGAACAGCTCATCAGTGGTATTAGTAAATTCGATATTTCGGTTAAAAACGTAACCCCTAAAGAGACTGTTTATCGTATTTATAGAGATATTAGATTTTCTCCCAATAAATTACCGTACAAATGCCATTTTGCTACCTACATTTGTCAAGGCGGTAAAAAATCGGGATATGCTGGCTATTATTTCCATCTTGAAGCTGAACATGAAAACTATATTGGTTGCAGTCTCATCTCAGGAGGTCTATATATGCCTACGCCCGCAGTTTTAAAGACAGTGCGAGAAGACATCGACCTCAATGGTGCTGAATATAGAAAAACAATCGCGCATGCCAAGAGCTTTTCTCTTTTTGGGAATGAAGCACTCAAGAATGTGCCCGCGCCTTTTGATAAAAATTCTGAATATGCTGATTTGCTGAGACTAAAAGACTACTCTTTAGCTAAGATGCTAACAGAGAAAGATCTATCGAAAAACAATTTATTAGAATGGTTGTTAGAACAGTATAATTTAATATATCCTTTCAATGATTTGCTGAATAAATCAGTTGCATTTGCTTATGAAGAGTGTTGAGTAATGGAAAAAATTAGTTTTCGCTGGGGATGGTGTCTATGGAGATGATGGAGGGTTTGCCAATGATCATGCCGTTATTACCGGATTTGATAGTGGAATGCGTTTCGATTTTTGATGTACTTGAGGGTTGAGGAGCAGATGGGGTTTCGGAGACCGTCTTTTTAGCAGCAGGTTTTGGAGCAGAATTATTGGTAACGGTCTGCTGGGGTGCCTGCTCTATTTCTTCTACAATAATAGTATGATCAATGTGATTAGCAGTGTCTATCTTGACAAAAGTAGCATGACTTTCTATCGCAGAAGAACCATTTGATTTATTGATTCTCCAAATGGCAAAACTGCCGGCACCGAGTAGAAAAGTAGTTGAAAAGCAGAGCAATAAAATAGCAAAAGTTGACAACGGCACTGACAAGCCCGCAGCTCTACAAAACGAACGCCAATGGTCGCGTTTAAAGGGATGTTTTTCCTCTTCTAATTTTTCTTTTACTAAATCATCAAACTGATTCATCGTTTTTTTATTAATAATTATCTCTGTCTATTAAAGTTTTCAATTTATTTCTGGCAAAATTGAGATGCCAATGGGAAGTGCCCTCTTTCATATTCAACAGCTCTGCGATTTGTTTATGACTATAATTTTCAAAAACATAGAGATTAAAAACTGTTCTACTTGTTTCCGGTAATTGTTGCACACAAGCCACCAACTCATCATAACTCATCTTTCCTAAGGCTTGATTATGGATAGAAAAATCTAAATTTTGTTCTGTAATCGCCTCTTCAAATTCG